>NZ_JBNHEQ010000226.1:0-26091 GCF_050016015.1 Dapis hubbardiae BLCC-M172 | reverse complement strand
CTGGAGAAAGTAATTGAGAAGGGAGCAGCAAAAACAACTGCTCTCTCAAATAATTTTTAGGGTTTGGAGACCAAACCCCTACTTTTTAGATTGGCTCTAAATTTATTTAGAAGTAAATAATTTAAAGTAGTTATAAACGAAAAATTCTTTGATAGGAATTGCTACAAAGGTTAAAGGGTTAATTGTGACGATAATTGTTCTAACGTCTGCTTTTGCTAATTTAACTATTTGTTTTGCTACCCAGTCAGCAGACATAATTCCTACAGGATTTAGATTACTTTTAAACGGACCTAATATTAATTTCCGAATCACACAAGGAGAATCTAATTTCCTCAAAGTAACTAAATCTCCGAGAGTTCTTTTTGTTAGTTCATAAAGGGGACTAAAGGCTGGATTAACTTCTGCTTCGGAGGTATTTACCCAGACTTCTTTACAGGCAATATCAGAATTTGTTTTGACTGTTTTGAGGAATATTTCTAACATTCGCCAGCTAGAAAATGTGTTTATTTCGTAGGATTTGGCGATCGCTTCTGCTGTCTTTTCTCCATGTACGTTAATTCCGTGGTTTAAGACTAATATATCTACTTTTTCTAATAATTCTGCTAATTTATCCTCTTGACCTATTTGCCAATTTATGGTATTTAGTTCTAAGCTTTGACCGTCTATGTCTAAGGTAATGGTCTGGTCTTTGGATGTTAGAGCAATAATTTTGGCTCCTGCTTGATGAAGGTGTTTCAGGAGACTTTGGCCTAAACTGCCCGAAGCTCCTGTGACGGCAATTGTTTTACCTTTGAGGGAAAGTGCTGTACCCATGAGTTTATCTACTAAGGTGAGGGTTCCACAGAAATAGGCGTTTTGATTGTCGAAGTGGTGTCGCCAATGGTAGGGACGGTTTACGAGCCAGTTGGCTGGAGGCGTTAAAAATGCACCGGGAAGATGATTGAGGTCTGTAAGTTGGTCAGCATTGGGAATACCTATGGCGCGGGCGATCGCTGGAAAGGAAAAAGTTAAGGTATAAGTAACACCTGCCAGAGTTGCCCCTTGATAGGAAGGCATCCAGACAAAAAATGAAGCCCATAATAGCATACCAAAGGTTAACATTACCACAGATTCTGGTATGTCGTGATACCAAGTAGCTTTTTGATACATTTCTGTACTGACAGTAGTTAGGTCTGGACGGAAAACGCGATGATGCCAAGCATGCCATTTATAGAGGGGCGACCAAATATGAGAAACTACATGATAAAGGTCTCGTATGAGTTCGGCAAAAAGTACAGAACCGAGAATTAGACAAGTATTAATTATCCAAGGATTAAGGGAGGAAAATTGCATGGGGTTTACTACTAAATATAGCTACAGTCAGAAGTTAGTAGTCAGTAATCAGTAGGGTCGTTTCGCTGCGCGACATATAAAGCGGAGCTTTGCGTTAGCACATGGCCATTCGCCCCTACATTATTGCTCTGACTAAATTTGAGAGGCGCGAGAATGTCTGCGCCAGTAATAGCAACTTCTATAATTAACAAAATAAGACAAACATATTTTAGGGTAGCACTATTTTCAGTTATCAGTTATCAGTAATTAGTTATGAATTTACAGCATATCAAGTAGGGATGTTACATAGAACGTCCCTACTTTACAGATAATTCTTTTTTAATCTTCTGGCAAAAATCTATAAAATCTTGAAAGGTTTTTAAATGTTCTGGTTCTAATGTAATTCTCTTTTTTAATTCATCTAAATAGGATTGATTTTTAGCCTCTCCTGGATTTTTTTTAGAATAATTAATTTTCTTAGCTCTAAATATTTCCTTGATATATGAAAAGTGAAATTGTGTATGATTATAATCTTGACTATAATTACCCATTAATTCTGGGTCTTTGACGGATACATCATAATATTGTGCATAATCTGAAAGAGGTTTTTCCAGAGGTTGTCTAGAGTCGAACAATTTTCTATTTCCTAATAGCCTAGTTTCGATACATCGGTTTTGAATAATGGAAATAGGCTTAACTTTTCCTAATTTTAAGTGCAGGTCATTTCAGTTAACTGATAACTGTTAACAGTTATCAGTTAAAAGTACCTCTGGCTAAACCATCCGGATTGAAATACTGAAGTTGATTTTTTTTCATCCCCTTTTAAGGGCAGGGCTGTTTCATTCTTGGTTAAGGTAGAGGGGGAGCCGGGGAGCAGGGAGCCGGGGAGAATTTTTCACCATTTACACACTAATTTTCCCCAAAGAATATCGAGCAATAATTTTGGTGAAGAAATGGATTTTTCAGAAATTTCGTTGATTTGACCAAGATGTGAGCAGGGAGCTTTTCCCTACCTCCAACACTAAAAATAGTCAGTTTTTCGTAACTTTTCCCCAAATTTTTATCGACGTGTCCCCAATTCTCATAAATAATCGATTATTTATTTTACGCCTGAAACATCCCTGGCTTTTAAGGGGAGGCTTTAGACCTTATTTTTTGGTCATTTTTTACAATAAAATCTTCAATTTCTTGTTTTTTACTGGCGACTGTTTCTGCCTCAGTATCAAGACAAATTACCTGGTAATTATATTTGTCTGTTTCTTGGATTTTTTTTATGGCATCGGGAATATATTCGTGAATAATTGAAGGATAACCATGAGCGCTAACTAAACAGTAATTATTATGATTAGCTTGATGATCAAGTTTGACTTTTGTGAGTTCGGGTAGAAGATGTTTTAGCCAAGATTCATAAATTTTTTTCTCTGTACTTCTGCCTTCTAAAAGGAAATAAATATTTATTCTGCTTCTACCTCTTCGGGAGATTCTTCAAGGATATTAATTAGGTCGATAAAACCTTGATATCTAGATGGGGAAATTCCTAATTATTCAGGTTATTTAACTGTTATGATGTTGCCTTGGTGAGTGACAATTTTCCAATATTTATTTCCGATATTATTGATGATGTATGGATGGTGACTGGTAATAATAAATTCTAGTCTAGGATTTTCTAAGATTAAATCTGTGACACTATCGAGACAATTAACTCCTAAACTCTTTTCAAATTCATCAATTAATATTACGCTGCCTTCGGGAGATAAATATAATTCGCTAATGTACATCAATGTTTTAAACATTCCTGAAGAAATATGTGGTGGTAAAATCCAATTAGATACTCCTTTTTCTTTCAAGGATAAGGCTCTAGACTCTTTTAAAATCTAAATTAATGGTTCATAAATTTTGTCATTGAAATTTAATAGGGATTCTATTTTAATATCTTCTACTGTCTCAAATATTTCCATAAATATATCTTTGATTTTGTGAAAAGTTTCTGGTAGATATTGATAAACCAGAGATAACTTTGTAAAACTAAAAAGGCTGCTTTCTTGAATCTCACTGAAAGAACTATTTTGATAGTTTGCTAACATAGAAAGAGGTATTATCGGAATTTTTTCAGAATCTTCATCCCAATGTGTATCTATAATTTTATTAAACTTTTCCTTGACAGGATTAATATCTTATTCTTGATTTAGTAATTCTACTGTACTTTCAAATGGTGATAATTTCGGAATCTGACTACCTTTAAATATAATTTTTTCTGAGTCTCTTTTAATCATAAATTCCTCATTTTTAGAGAGATTTTCAGAAATAATTTTAAATTTAGGCTGTGCCTCAGAATCATTTATTATTATCCGAAACTCTTCTACAGTTTCAAATTCTCCTTGTCAACGAAACGATATGATATATTATCTTTAGTTAGAAAAGTTATATCCCAGTAATACCATTTCTCAAAAATATTGCTATATATGATTGGGTGGCGGAGGGACGTTGCATAAGGGCGTCCGTACGGGAGTGTGGGAAGTGGGGGGAGAGGAAAAGTAGCGATAATCTATACTAACTAATAATTGTTAAAAACAGACTTTAAATTTTGGTAAATACTGGACTGTTGAAGTATAGCTAAAGTATAGTATTAATGCATGGTAATTGGTATAAACTCCATTAAATGACTTGCCATTAGCAATTCCTTTAAGACCCAAAATTAAACGAATTATTTGAGTTTTTTCGACGCCAGAAACACCAACTAACAAGTTAAGATTAGGCGAAAATTAAATGGTTTTGAGATACCAAGATTGTGCGCGATCGCCAAATTATAATTTTTGGATTTTCATTTTTCATCTATCTAAAATGATTCTATAAATCATATCACGTTTAGATAATTTATTGTTAATAAAATGCCAAACTTGTAGGGTGCGTTAGACGGCTCAAATATAGACTATAAAAATAATTTAGCAATCCGTTGTAACGCACCGTTTTAGGTATATCGGGTTGCTACCTTTATTCAATCTTGACAAATATTTCCACTGTTTTATTGGGTTCTAAATCTAAATATCTAGCACGAATAGTAGAATTTGATTTGACTTGAATAAAGCTAGTTATTGTTGTTGGGTTTTTCCGTTGGAAATGCTCCGCAAACGTTCCATGCTGCGCAATGCTAGCGCAAACAACCTAACCTACTATTACTCAAATTTGACAAATATTTCTACAGTTTTATTCGGTTCTAAATCTAAATATCTAGCACGAATAGTAGAATTTGATTTGACTGGAACAAAGCTAGTCATACTCCCTAAAGAAAGTAAATCTCCTTTTTTTAATTCTTTTCCTTCAGCTTGCAAAGAATCTTTAATCCACAACACAACATTTAAGGGATTTCCTAATAAACCACTACCATTTCCTGATGCTAATACTTTGCCATTTTCGTCTAACATTTCTATCCGTAAATTTTGCAAACGATTTTCCCATTCATCAGTATCAGCTACAGGAATAGGTTCACCTAAAATTCCTGTTCTTGCGCCAACATTAATTGCTAAAAGAGCAGGAGCATCTATTTTTATATCTTGACTATAAACTAAATCTCCTAATTCAATAAATGGGATAACTGCATCTAAATATTTTAAGGTTTCTCTAGGAGTTTGAGCATTATTAATTTCTGCACTTCCTACCCTCATAATTAAGTCGCCTTCTCCAATAGGGCGACTGCCAAATTTAGCGGAAATAACACTACCATTTTCTAATAACATTTTTTCTAGAAAAACACCGCGCAAAGGCTGAGAAACATTGAAACTTTCTTGAGCTTTTTGATTAGTTAATCCGGCTTTATAACCAACTACCGAACCGAGACTTTTACTAATTTCTGCCACAAACTGATTTTGAATTTTTTGTGCTTGGGGTAAAGTTAGATTTACTGTTGTTTTGACTGGAGTTTTTTGGAGGTAATTTTCTACTAGATTTTCTACGAACTGGGAATTATTATCTGGAGTAACTGTAGATGTAGAATTTTTGTCGGAAGTTTCTGTTTCTGGTGGGATGTTTGATGTTTCAAAAGAGCAAGCTGAAAGGAAAGAGATTAAGAGTAAAATCAGATATTTAGATATGTGCATAATTTTTAGTTTTTAATAAAATTTTGTCAGTCTTTTTTCCATTTAGAACAATCAGGAGTATTTTTAGGATCGGAATCTTTATCTTGTTCAATTTCCTTGATTTTATTTTGGTTAGCTTGCTTGTCTATAGGAAGCCATTTTTTCAATCCATATTTGTCTTCAACTTCTGTACCTTTTACATATAGCAATGAGCGCTGGTATATTTAAAATGGCAGCATTTTTTAACAGATAGTCTATATCTTCTAATGGGACTTACACAACTTAACTGGTAAAATTAGACTATAATGCTTGGTCTACAATAATTTTACGTCTCCCGCGATCGCTACGGGACTTACACAACATTTTAGAGCTGCCGAAATCAAGTAAATATTAAGGGGCGTTCATTACTTACTCTACTTGGATTCCAGTATTTTTATCAAGGTTTACTTTAATTGCGAAAAGCCAGCTTATATGAGACTTTTGGCGAAGTTTACACTTCTCATCTTAAGCCCAAATATAGCCCAAACTCTGTTTATGAAAGGCAAAGGTGTCAATGTTGTTAGTTAACCAGTTAAAAAAATGGTGCATACATGGCTGTACGAAAAGCTTTATCAACTTCCCCTAGTAATCCACCCAGATAGTGGCGGAATCCTGTTTTGTGGGGTGGGTTTTTCCCACAATCATCAAACTGTTTACACCACCTTTCACGCGCAAGGGGGCATTGCAGTAGGGGTTGTTTCTTTCATCGAATAGCGATCGCGGGAGACGTAAAATTATTGTAGACCAAACATTATAGTCTAATTTTGCCAGTTAAGTTTTGTAAGTCCCAATAGGTAGCTCGGTAGTTTCTTTCTAGTTCATCTATACTTAGGTGTTCTTGGATACTTAAGCGTCTTGGCATAATGGCGATCGCTCCAGGGAATTATTTTTCTCCTCTTTAATTATACACAAACGATGCTACCGGACATGAAATGAAACCAAAACAAAAAAAATCAGGGAGTCAGTCAGACTCCCTATTCCAGACTTTTATACTCACTAACAAACTAAAGAAGCTATTCTAATGCTTTTCTAAAATTTTACTTGGCAGACTTACGCTTAGTCGCAGCAACTAAACCACCTATCGCCACTAGACCTAATACAGTAGAAGGCTCAGGTACATCTTCAGCTAAAATATCACCTCCTGATGTAATAGTGAAATCGTAGAGACCTTGGAAGGAACCTTCAGAATCATCATCGTATACTGTAGCTAATTTGTCAGGTCCACCAAACTCGTAGGCATATCCTAGTAACATACCGTCACGCTCAATTGCTACAACTTCACTGAATGCAAAACCTGAACTATGGTCTTTATGACCTGCAAGTTGGAAGAAGATATCATCATTACCTCTCTTTTGTACTGTAGCAACGTTAGGGTCACTGATTCTCATAACTTGTGGGGTTCCTCCATTTAGTAAATTACTACCTGTAAAAAATTCCCAACCCATATTATACATTTGCTGAGAAGTTCCAAAAGCCTCTAAACCACTACCTACGGTTGAAATTCCTTCGTTATACCATTGATGGAAAAAGGAAGTATAGCCATAGCCATCTTTTGTGGCAGCACCAAACCAGTCACCCCAAGTCATGCTACGGAATGTAACGTCTGAGCCATCATTAAACAAAATTTCTAATTCTGTAGCAGTCATCATATCAACTGCATTAGGATCGCCTAACTGACCAGATAATTCTACGTTGCCGTAATTTGCATTTTGAAGAATATAAGTTAGATCGACACCAGGTAAATTAGGGTCTAAGTCACCTGTACCATCATCTGAATAAACTACATTAGGTCCTGTTACTGTAGCGCTTGTGATGCTAGCCGCCATTGCCGGAGCGCCGAAAACTGCACTCATACCAGCAACAACAGAAGCACTTGCTAAAAATTTCTTTACTAAACCTGCCATAATCTTTACTCTCCTTAATGTTTGATTTGTGTCTTGTCAAAATTAGCTAGGCTAAAAAACTTATAAACAACTGGTTAAATGGAAATTAATCTATCTATTAAAATCATCAAAACATAAGTAACAAGATATTATGTGTGTTTCAAATCACCGATAATTATGATTTTGATTTGGTCTTTTGCGTAACAATGTACCTGTAGTTAGGATTTATATTGTTTGCCAGTCGATTTAAGCTTTTTTCCTTTTCGCTTAAACCTATTATAAGCAGATTTAAAATCAAATGTCTATAGTTTTATATGAAGTTTTAGTGAAGTTTTACCCCCTCTAAAACATAGTTGAAATCACTTATGTAATTACACGGAGGTAAATTTGGGGCAGGTTTATTTAATTCAATTATCACTATCAAAATTAATGATAGAACCTGCCCCTACAATTATTTATGACAAAAATTAATCCGTAGGGGTAGGTTCATCCATTGAATAAAATATCCAACAATAAATCAAATCAACCCATCCCCCAAAATCCATAAATCACACAATTATTTATGACAAAAATTAATCCGTAGGGGTAGGTTCATCCATTGAATAAAATATCCAACAATAAATCAAATCAACCCATCCCCTAATTACCATCACCATCAATTGATTTGGGGCAGGTTTAGTTAATTCAATTATTACCATCACAATCAATGACAAAACCTGCCCCTACAATTATTTCAATCCGTCAATTGCACAATTATTTATTCCCAAAATTCACTGATAACTGATAACTGATAACTGATAACTGATAACTGAAATAAACCTGCCCCTACAATACAACTATCTCTGTAAAAATACCGAAATTTTCTCCACAGCCCTTGACAAAACTTCCGGTCTATGAACTAAAGCAAACCTCACATATCCCTCTCCCGCCTGACCAAAACCAGCCCCTGGGGCAACCGCTACCCCCGTACTTTCCACTAGGCCAACACAGAACCCCACAGAATCATTTGCCCACAATTCCGGCAACTTTGCCCAAACATACATAGTTGCTGATGGCATTGGCACAGGCCAACCAATTTTATCCAATGCTCCAACAAAAATGTCCCGCCGTTGCCGAAAAATGTCCACAGTTTCTCTAACCACCTCTTGCGGACCAGTTAAAGCAGCGATCGCTCCATTGAGAATGCCCCGATACTGATTAAAGTCAATACAGGCTTTAACTTGTCGCAAAGCCTGAATCAACTGAGGATTACCAATGGCATAACCAACTCGGAAACCTCCCATACTATAGGACTTAGACATAGTAAAAAATTCTATAGACACAGTTTTTTCCGGGTCAGCTTGAAAAATGGAAGGAGCAAGAGCCTGTTTTCCGGGAGCTTCAGAAGATGAATCAAAAACAAAATCCAGATAAGGAGCATCGTGAACCAAGACCAAATTATGTTTTTGGCAAAAAGCCACAGCCTCTTCCAGAAAAGATAAAGGAGCGATCGCCGTTGTGGGATTATGAGGATAACTCAAAACCATCATTTTTGCCTGAGCCAAAACAGATTCAGGAATATCTGCCAAAACAGGCAAAAACTTATTTTCTGCCAACAAAGGCATTGGGTAAACTTGACCTCCCGCCAAATACACCCCACCACTATGAGAAGGATAACCGGGGTCTTGCAACAAAGCAAAATCCCCAGGATTCATTACAGCCAAAGGTAAATGAGCCGTACCCTCCTGGGAACCAATTAAAGCTAAAACTTCAGTTTCCGGATCTACAGAAATGCCAAATTTCCTATTATACCACTGAGCTGCTGCCTGCCTAAAAGCTTCAGTGCTAGAAAATAACGAATAACCATGAGTAGAAGAATCTTGTAGAGATTGAGCGATCGCTTCTAAAGCATGGGGAGGCGCTGGTAAGTCAGAAGAACCTAGAGACAAATCTATTAAATCTTTTCCTGCCGCCTTTGCCCTTGCCTGAGCCATATCCATATCAGCAAAGACATTAAAACTTAGAGGTTCTAAACGTTTTGATAACTGCATTTTTCAAGAATGTATAATTAAGAATTGAGAATTAATTAATTAACTTACCAATTCTTAATTATACATTCTATTTTTGCCCTTGCCTGAGCCATATCCATATCAGCAAAGACATTAAAACTGAGAGGTTCTAAACGTTTTGATAACTGCATATAAATAATTGATAATTGATAATAACAACTATCTCTAATTACCGAAAAATTACGGTCGATAGCCTCCCTTTTTAAGAGGATAAAAAAAGAGAATATTACTACTTATGTCAAGCCTCCTTATTGCAGAGGGACTGATAACTGATAACTGATAACTGATAACTGATAACTGAAATTACTCCCTTCCCAGCGCAAGATTATAATCATTAGATTATTGCAAGATATAGCTTATAGCCAAATTTAGCTAGGTAATCTTCTAGCGGGAAGGGAGTATCAATTATTAATTATTAATTATTAATTATTAATTATTAATTATCTAAATGAGGTTCCAACATCTCAACTAACTTTTTCTGTGTAATGCTCCCTTCATGGGAGAGTAATATTTCTTCATTCCGAAACAGTTTAAGTAAAGGAAGTCCTTCCACCTTATATAACTTAACAGTTTCAGGGTTAGGATCGACCTCCATCTTTACTACTTTTAGGCGATCGCTATACTCAGTGGCCACCTTTTCCACTGAAGGAGCAACTAATTTACATGGACCACACCAACTAGCCCAAAAATAAGCTAATACAGGCTTTTCTGACTTAAGGACTTCAGCTTCAAACTCAGAATCAGTAATGACAATAACATTGCTACTCACGTTTCTTCCATTCCATATTGACTAAAATTTTCTAATAAAGATTTTCTATTATTGCTGATCATTTGATCAAAATTAACTAGGTAAGCAAAACTCGACCCAAACTAATAAATTTTCCTAAATTATTCTTGAGGCTATCAACCATCATCTTCACAATCCTGACTCCTGTACGGGGGAATGGCCATTCCCCCCTACGACTGACTCGTGACTCCTGGCTCGTGATTCCCTCAATAAAACTTTACATCAACTTACCCCCCACAAAGTCCTAAGTTGATCCCCGCCTCTGATAGACTTTAACACTGGGAGAGCAAAATAAAAAAGTTTTCCTCAGCAGTTGGGAGAATAAAAATTCATGGATAACGTAATTGGTTTAGAAATCATCGAAGTAGTAGAACAAGCAGCGATCGCCTCTGCTCGTTGGATGGGAAAAGGTGAGAAAAATACTGCAGACGAAGTAGCTGTAGAAGCTATGCGGAAACGCATGAACGAAATTCACATGAGAGGTCGTATCGTTATTGGAGAAGGGGAGCGAGATGAAGCTCCTATGCTCTACATTGGGGAAGAAGTAGGAATTTGTACTCAGCCCAATGCTAAAGATGTCTGTGATATAGACCAGCTACTTGAGATTGACATAGCAGTTGACCCTTGCGAAGGAACAAACCTAGTTGCCTATGGTCAAAATGGTTCTATGGCAGTATTAGCTATTTCTGAGAAAGGTGGTCTATTAGCAGCACCAGATGTCTATATGAAAAAATTAGCAGCACCAGCAGTAGCTAAAAATCATGTAGATATTAATAAGTCAGCTACCGACAACCTCAAGATTATTTCAGACTGCATGGAACGTGCTGTTGAGGAATTGGTGGTTGTAGTGATGGATCGCCCACGTCATAAAGAACTCATAAATGAAATTCGTCAAGCTGGTGCCAGAGTTCGTTTAATTAGTGATGGTGATGTTTCTGCAGCAATTTCCTGTGCATTTGCAGGTACAAATATCCATGCTTTGATGGGTATTGGTGCTGCACCAGAGGGAGTAATTTCTGCAGCAGCCATGCGTGCTTTAGGAGGCCATTTCCAAGGACAACTGATTTATGACCCAGCTATTGTCAAAACTGGTTTAATTGGAGAAAGCAAAGAAGATAACATGGCTCGACTTAAAGAGATGGGCATCGAAGATCCAGACAAAGTTTACAATGCTGAAGATTTAGCTTCTGGAGAAACAGTCCTATTTGCAGCCTGTGGTATTACTCCTGGTACTCTAATGGAGGGAGTACGTTTCTTCCCTCATGGTGCTCGTACCCAAAGTTTGGTTATTTCTTCTCAGTCAAAAACTGCTCGGTTCGTAGATACCGTGCATATGTTTGGAGAAGCTAAAACATTGCAATTGAAATAGAAATAGTATTGGATAAATTTAGAGTATATCCAAACTAAAAAATGACCTACGAACCGAGCAGTCATAAGGTCATAATTAATTCCTCATATCAATTCGGATGGTTGAGGAATTATTAGTGTTTTGGGGTAGGTTTTAAGTTAAATATTGAGGTGCAAGAATTTTAACTAGCCATCAGCTTTTAGCATTTCCGTCTCGGAATGCTCCGCAAACAGCTATCAGGTTTTTAACCCAAGCTTAAAAAATCCAGCAGCTATTGCACCGGATGGTTTAAGAGGGGAAAAATCCCTTTCTCGTAAGTAAAAAAAATGATATTACTTATTGCTGAGTGCTGAGTGCTGACCGCTTGTTTAAGTATCCATCAAAAAGTTAACAGTTAAAATTTATCAAAGTTTATGGTGGTAGATTTTTCTCTCCACCAAAGCACACCACTAATTGAAGCAATATAGTGGAAGTCTTAAACAAGCCTGTTAAAAATATTAACTGTTGATGGATGACTGATACCAAATAGCTAATATCTGTTCATTAATTGATAATGGATAATGAATAATGGATAATTACCTCTTTAACAATTGATAATGAACTTGGTAAAACCTGCCTCATTTTTTTGAGTAAGTTATAATCGGCACTAAAACGATATAAATTTCTCCTAATTCATTCTTTAATACCAATTTGATAAATGTTTGCTACAAATAGGTAGGCTATTTATTAAAACTCAGGAGTCAGGAGTCAGAATGTAGAGATTTAATACCATTTTTCGGCTTTAATTTATCTTTTTCATCAAATATACATTTTCACTCTTGTCTTTTAATAGTCCTTATTATTCGTAACATTCTTTTTTTCAACTGGTATAAGATTCCTCCCTTCAAAACGGGATTGAAATTAAAAAGAACAAAAAGTTAACAAAATAAAAATTATATGAATATCGCCGTAATAGGACTTAGCCACAAAACAGCTCCAGTCGAAGTTAGAGAAAAATTAAGTATTCCAGAAACAGAAATACAAAATGCAATTACTCAATTGTGCGGTGGAACTTATACCCAAGAAGTAGGAATTCTTAGTACCTGTAATCGTTTAGAAATTTATGTAGTTACTAATGAAATGCAGCCTGGAATTAGGGAAGTAACTCAGTTTCTTTCTGACTCTAGTAAAATACCTTTAACTCAACTTCGACCTCATTTATTTATGCTACTCCATGAAGATTCTATTATGCACTTAATGCGAGTTGCTGCTGGATTGGATAGTTTGGTATTGGGTGAAGGGCAAATTTTATCTCAGGTTAAACAAACTCATAAACTTGGACAACAATATAAGGGTATTGGGCGAATTCTTAATCGTTTATTTAAGCAAGCTGTAACTGCTGGAAAAAGGGTTAGGACGGAAACAAGTATTGGTACTGGTGCTGTTTCTATTAGTTCTGCTGCTGTGGAATTAGCTCAGATGAAATTGGAGAATTTATCTAATTATCAAGTGGCTATTGTTGGTGCTGGTAAAATGTCAAAATTATTGGTGCAACATTTATTAGCTAAAGGTGCAAATAAGATATCTATTATTAATCGTTCTGTGGGACGCGCTCAGGATTTAGCAAATAGTTTTAAGGATGCAAATATAAATGTTTATTCTATGTCGGAAATGGGTCAGGTTATTGCTGATTCTGATTTAGTTTTTACTAGCACTGGTGCAACTGAACCGATTTTAGATAAGGCTAAATTAGAAGTAATTTTAGACCCTTTAAAATCTGTAATGTTGGTGGATATTTCTGTACCTCGTAATATTGCTACTGATGTGAGTGAATTGCCTAATGTTCGTTGTTTTAATGTGGATGATTTAAAGGCGGTTGTTGCTCAAAATCAAGAAAGTCGTCGGCAAATGGCTATGGAGGCTGAGGTTTTATTGGAGGAAGAGGTCGAAGCTTTTGATGTGTGGTGGAAAAGTTTAGAAACGGTTCCGACTATTAATTCTTTACGACAAAAAATAGAAACTATTAGAGAGCAGGAATTGGAAAAAGCTTTGTCTCGGTTGGGGTCAGAATTTGCGGAAAAACATCAAGAGGTAATTGAGGCTTTGACTAGGGGTATTGTGAATAAGATTTTGCACGACCCAATGGTACAGCTAAGAGCGCAACAGGATATTGAGGCGAGGCGTCATGCGATGGAGACTTTACAACTTTTGTTTAATTTAGAGACGGAAGTTAGTTCTGGAAAAGTTGTTTAGTTAGTGCGTTGGCTAGTTTAGTGGGGTGTTCATACCCTACTATAATCTATCTAAGTTTTTTAGTTGAATAAAAAGTCTAGTGCAGGGACGAAGTAAGCCCACTGAATGAATAGTATCGCCTTTTTTTCCTGTTGTCAACCCTCTTTATTCTTTGTCGTTTTTTTTGAATGCCTATAACTAGGGTTTGCTGAAAAAGTCTTTTTAAGGAATATAGGGAATGGGGGAGTAGGGGAGTAATTTTTTTGCCCTGGTCTGTCAAAAATACTAACTTTTTGAGTATTTTTGACTGAAACAGGTGGGACTTTTTTCGACCTAAAAAGGCTAAAACTTTTATTTGTAAACGCTTTGAAATTTAATCAGCAGAGCAATAACTAAATTAAAAAAATTAACACCCTCGCAACTGGCGAACAATACTGAAAATTTCTCCTCTACCAAAGAATGCGCCAAAATATGCCAAAACAATTGAGTTGTAGCTTGATTCAAAATTTTCAGCTTTTTCAAAAGTAGTGACATATAAATGTTGACCCCCAAGAGGATGACTCAGGTGGTAGATGTAATAACCATCGTCTAGTTGACTAACAAAAACTGCATTCTCAAAATCTCCTCTGGATAGACCCACAGGACCACAGTGTTTACTTCTGAGTAATGCCTCACGCAGTTGCTCAAAATTATTAATCATAGGTTTGGTAGTAAATGGATCGTGATCTGTAAACATATGCCAAATGCTTTGGTCAGAACGTGGCATATTTCCTGTCAAAAAATATGCAAAATGTTCACAATTACGATGACCTAAATGGTAATCAATTCCAGGTGTAACTAGCTTAACTCGTTTTTCTATTAATTCCTTAGTTACTCCAGTACGCTTTTCTAAAGTTATCTCTTTCAAGTCACCACTATTCCCCAGCCACTTATACTCGGAACCTACTTGAAAAAGTTTTTTTCTGAAAATATGCCCTTTCCCGCCTATCCAAGATGTTCCATCCCAAGTTCCCCATTCAATAGCTTCTTTATTACCAATGTAAACGAAAAAATGGTGAGTATGTGCAAAAAGCTGAACTGACAAAATATCACCAATTTGGTATTGCATTTTAATTTTGGGGACTAATAGATTTAGCTATTAAAGCTTGGAATTATAGGATTAAGTAAAAGCAGTTTAACTCACTATCCTATTGTTCAGTTTGCCAAATAAATGATGTAAATTAAATTGAAAATTGAGTATTTTTATGTTGTGGATAATAGCTTTAAATCTATAAAATAAAAAATTGATAGGAAGGTTATATTATGAGTAAAACAAAGCCTATTTCTGAACAATTAAAACCTATTTTAGAAAATGGCGATCGCGACAGCTAAAATCCTTTCATAGGAAGAAACACTTGTCTCAATCTCAAGTGAAACAACTATAATTCGGCTTTGCTGAAAAAGTCTGTTTTAAGGAGTAGGGGAGTAATTTTTTTGCCCAACTATGCTAACTTTTTGAGAATGAACAGCTAAAAACCAGGTACTTTTTCAAAACTTAAAAATGCACCTTATTTCTCTGTCAATGCTTTTATATTTAATCAGGAGAGGAATAATTAGCTAATCCTAATTAATTCCTCAATACTTTTCTTGTTAATTTTCCACATCTCCTCTTCTTCCCAAACCCATCTACTATCTACCCGTTCCACTGTACCATCTAAATTAAACACAGTTACTGTTGCTAAAGTCTCAATCCATACAGTCGCTCCACAACTATGAGGCTCATCTGGTCGATAAACAATCCGACAAGGACCGTGAATCTCCATTTCGTGACCCTTACTTAAAATCTTAGAGCCACGTTGGGCAGAAAGTACATATTCATCTTTGGCTTGAGGATCGACTTTTTTCCGCTTCCGATTTTTCTCTATATTAGGTCGATTAAAATGAAGGGTATTTTTACCACAATGGCGCAGAGGCAACCAATTGGGTTTGGGGCCGCGTTTTTTACCAGAGATTCTTGGTCTTCCTTTGTATAGAGGAATTCCCCAAGTCCGACCATTAATTTTCCGAGCGCCTTGAATCCGACCTTCCTTGACTAAAACTCGGACTCGTTGGGCAGAAATATTCAATAAAGAAGCAGCTTCAGTTGTACCAACAAGCATAATATTTAACTATTGCGTACAACAGAATAATACCAAATAATACAAAAATTACAAAGCCATACATTTGGGTGCTTCAGATAAAAATGTTTTTGTTAATCTGGGATTTCCTGAAAAAAACAGAGTGTGCGGAAAGGAGTAAGATAAAAAACTCCCAAAAAGATTTTTCTGCCTAAGAATTCTACATTTGTTCTAGCCAGTAAATCCAGGTAGAAAATCCAACTTATCTCTTGTACAGCATACATTGTGCCGTTTTTTCAAAGGGGAAGTTCAGGTATACTATTTAATTTAATAGCCTACGGCTCAAAATTAAAAATTAGCTAGATTCTTAATTAAATATGTGTTAATTTTTACAATAAAAAATAACAATGGAACAAATTAATTATCAACAATTAAAAGCACAAATAATTACAATTTTAAAGATAAATCCCGATATAAAAGTTTATGGTTTAGATGAGCAAGTAGAAAAACACGACAGTAGAAGCATTGATGAAAATCTTTTGTCTGATGAATGTTTAAGAGCTTATTCTTGGTCAATAAATTATCTTAGTCAATGTAGATATACTAAAGAAATCTCATTTAGAAGCCCAATAAACGTTTTACAATTAAGTCAAGATATTAGTAACTGGAGTAGTACAGAAATACCTGAAGGTGTAGTAATAGTAGCCTTGAAAAGGTTAAATAAAGAATTCTACAAATATCAAGGTGATGTAGTTACTAATGTAGCTACGAAACAAAAACTCTACAACTTCAAAAAATCAAACTCTGAGTTTTACTGGAAATCAAACATTGTGAAATACTCCTCACTTAAAGACGAAATGGAGTTAATTTTAAAAGAAAATCAAACGTTATGCACTAATGGAATGTCGGCTAGTCTTAACTATAGGGATAGGGAAAGCCTTTGTAAGCCCATTGGTTTAGAACAATACTATTAGTCAAAAGCTTGGTTGAGTAATTGTATATTTATAAAAAGTTTCACCATGGGTTCCTATGGATTGAAACATTATGCAGAAAACTGGGCAAGAAACTACATCTGCAATGGCGCTCTAATTGCAGCAGCTATACATAAGGGAATTGACTATAAACCTCTTGGGGGAGCAAATGTTTTACTACCTATTTCTAAGAAAACTTTTGGGAAAAAAGTTGATGCCCGTAGAACAGTTACCGACTATAATACTTTTTATAATGGAGCCGTTCCAGAATCTATTCAATTTGTTTAGTCATCTATTAATATTCCAATCGCTGAAAATTAAAAGTTAGCAAAAAAACAGCCAGGAAACTTAATTTCCTAGCTAATAACTTTTAACAAAAAAACCTCAACTTCCCATAGTTGGAGGTTGCGCCGGAATAGAAGCAATTATTGCATCTATCACTTTAGCGATAGGCAAAATACGCATTCCTAAATCTGGCGGTTGCTGACCTTTGGGAATAATTGCCTTTTTAAAACCCAACTTAGCAGCTTCCCTTAATCTCAACTCCAACTGAGACACTGGTCGGACTTGCCCCCCTAATCCTACCTCTCCCAACAAAACAGTTCGGGGGTCAACTACCCGGTCGCGAAAACTAGCCACTACAGCAATAGCTATCCCTAAGTCTGCGGCGGGTTCTTCCACACTCAAACCTCCTACAGTCGCCACATAAGTATCCAATTTTGATAAAGGAATGCCTACCCTTTTTTCCAAAACTGCCAAAATCTGTTGTAGCCTACTACTATCAATTCCAGTAGTAGAACGTCGAGGCGAACCATGACTTGCCGGACTTACTAAAGCTTGAATTTCTACAACTATGGGTCGGGTACCTTCCATTGACACAACTGTAGAAGTTCCTGAAGAATATTCATCCCTACTTCCGAGAAATAATTCTGATGGGTTTAATATTTCTTTTAAACCATTAGCCACCATTTCAAATACTCCAATTTCGTGAGTAGCACCGAAGCGATTTTTCATAGAGCGCAACAAACGGTGAGAGGCAAAGCGATCGCCTTCAAAATATAGAACTGTATCTACCAAATGTTCTAAAACACGCGGACCTGCTAAAGCACCATCTTTAGTTACATGACCGACTATTAATAAGGTAATATTTTCTCTTTTTGCCACTTGCATCAAAGCGGAAGTACATTCCCGAACTTGAGCAACCGAACCAGGAGCAGAAGTCAAAGAAGCAAAATAAATAGTTTGAATACTGTCAATTACTGCTAAATATGGTTTGAGAGATTCCAACTCTCTTAAAATTACTTCTAAATCTGTTTCTGGCAATAAAAATAAATTTTCCTGAGAAGTTGTAGGAGAATCTTTTATAGATTCAGAATTGCCATTATTTTCTTGACTTTCATTTGAAGATAAATTCTTATCCATCTCAATATTTGAAACATTATCCTTATCCTCTCCTTCTACTTCATTATCCTTATCCTCTTCTTCTACTTCATTGAAATTGACAATTAAACGTTGGGAACGTAATTTCACTTGTTGTCCAGACTCTTCCGCCGACACATACAAAACCCGACATCTACTAGACAACTGATTAGCCACTTGTAATAAAAGAGTAGACTTACCAATACCAGGTTCTCCACCAATCAACACCAAAGAACCAGGAACAATTCCACCACCAAGCACTCTGTCTAATTCTTCAAAACCAGAAGGCATTCTCGACAAAGTTTGGTCAGAAATCTGAGATAATAAAAAAGATGCCCTTGGTTGACCAGAAGAATCATCTCCTTCAAATGTTTGAGAACCAATACCAATATCAGTCAGCCCTAATCTTTGTAGAGCATTTGTAGTTGATTGTTCTATCTCCTCTTTTAGAGAATTCCAAGTATTACACCCAGGACATCTGCCCAGAAATTGGGAAGACTCATACCCACATTCTGTACATACATACTTTGTTTTCTGTTTTGGCATTTCTTAAAATAAGTTAATATTCACCAGCAAATATAAAAAAATTTTGCTCTTCTAGGGTAGCCATGATAAATTACTACAAAATAAACTCTGTAATCACTGCTATGCAAGGATTATGGAAATACAAAAAAGCAATTCTAATAACAATCAATTTTCCTAAAGGTTTAATCCTCTGCTATTTAAGGATTTAAGTTTATTGAAACTACTAAGAAGCTATAACCAGTCTAGGAGAGCCAAAAATTTCAAGTTTAACTAATTCTAAGCTTAGGAGTAGTATAGCTAAAAAAGAATTGGTTAGGACTTAGACTAGATTATGAATCTGAGACTGGGAAATGTTTTTTCCACTGTTCCCTGTTCCCTCCTGTAAAAAATGGTAATTTCTACTGTTATTTTGATGATAGAGTTAAAAAAATTAATATAATCATAAAGCTTAGTTAAGGAGATTTAGGAAAAATGGAAAATAATAAAGAAAAAATATTGGTTGTCGATGATGAAGCAAGTATCCGTCGTATTTTAGAAACTCGGCTGTCAATGATTGGCTATGATGTTGTTACGGCTGCTGATGGGGAAGAAGCTTTGGAGACTTTTCACAAGACAGAGCCAGATTTGGTGGTATTGGATGTAATGATGCCAAAATTAGATGGTTATGGTGTCTGTCAAGAGTTACGGAAAGAGTCAGATATTCCCATAATTATGTTAACTGCTTTGGGAGATGTTGCAGATAGAATTACAGGTTTAGAGTTAGGTGCTGATGATTATGTAGTGAAGCCTTTTTCTCCAAAAGAATTAGAAGCCAGAATTCGTTCAGTATTACGTCGGGTAGATAAAAATGGGGCTAATGGTATTCCTAGTTCTGGTGTTATTCAAGTCAGTAGTATTAGAATAGATACTAATAAGCGTCAGGTTTATAAGGGTGATGAAAGGATTAGACTTACTGGTATGGAGTTTAGTTTGTTGGAGTTATTGGTAAGTCGTTCTGGAGAACCTTTTTCTCGTTCTGAAATTTTGCAGGAAGTGTGGGGTTATACTCCAGAGCGTCATGTGGATACAAGAGTTGTGGATGTTCATATTTCTCGGCTTAGGGCTAAGTTGGAAGAAGATCCAAGTAATCCAGAATTAATTTTAACTGCACGAGGTACTGGTTATTTATTCCAACGCATTACTGAACCTGGTGAAGTTGGTTGAAATACAGGGAGGGAGTAGGGAGGAGTTGACAAGGGTAAGTTTTTTACCTTTTACATCAAAGCAGTATAGGAAGTTTGGGGTATAAAAGAAGCACGTTTCTGTTGAGATTATATACTGAATAAAAGTCTACTGATCCCTTTATTAAAAACTTACCCCTATAATATAGGGAGTAGGAAGAAAGAATTGATGAATAAGATTACGATAATTGATTTGATTTTTTATTATTTGAAGATATAGCAATCTGCCCATTGGTTGTAAAAATTTTTATAATAGTTAATTTGAGCTAAAAACTTTGAAAATTCTGACTCCTGACTCCTGACTCCTATCAGAGATACTAATAACTGAAAATATGACTCAACCAGACAAAAATAAAGTATTACGAATGCTCCCGATAATAACAGGAGGATTAGGTGGAACTTTACTAATGATTAATCGATTTTTCACCCCTAATCTTTTAGCTTCTCAAGCTCGTTCCGATGTAGTAGGAGTGATTTTAAGTGCTTTTTTAATTTTGACTGGTTTACTCTGGCAACAAATACAATCACGCTCTCCTGATACTGTTAAATTAATTGGTGAATCAGGATTTGAATTATTACCAGAATTATCAGAAATAGCTAAAACTGAACTTGCTTGGGCTTCTAGTTTATTATTAAGTAATACAGTAACTAAAACTATTATTATTTGGTATGAAGGGAAAGTTTTATTAAGAAGAGGAATTTTACCATCTGAATCACAAGTACAACCAGGAGCTATTTTAAAGCGAGTTTTGGAGAAACAAAAACCTATTTATTTAGTAGATTTAAAAGTCTATCCAGGTCGTATTGAATTTAATTATTTACCAGAAAATACCCAAGGTGTAATTTGTCAACCTATTGGCAATAATGGTGTAATGATTTTGGGTGCAAATGCTCCTCGCAGTTACACTAAACAAGATGAAAATTGGATTTCAGGAATAGCAGATAAATTAACATATACTCTATCAAAAAAATCTGGATTGTTTCATTTTTAATAACCACCTGTATGTGGAAATTTTAATCATTGTGGGGAGAGTAGGAAATGAGGATAAAATAAAACTTGAGGGTTTAATATCCTCAGAGAGTACAGAATGATTTACCTTTCTATTCTATATATAGCATTCCTATTTAATTTATTTAGAAAATACTATGAAGCATTAGAGTTTAATCAGAGGGCAGGATAAACTCAAAAATCAAAGGTTTTTCTTACTCCTTAAAATTCCTTTCCGCAGTTTCAATTACTCACCATTAAGGATAATAATTCAACAACTTACCAGTTTCTTGTCTAAACTCTTTCAGATAATTTGGCGATCGCTATTGTAATAGTTATCCTAGTGAAAACCCGATCTACAAATTAGCGAATTAATCTTTAAAAAGAGTATATTCTGCCAGTGGGAGAAATATAAACTGATTTATGGTCGGTTGTTTCTGAACCTGGTTTAACTCTAACAGTAACTACATTATCCTCTGCACTATATTCATAAGTAAGTAGAGTATCATTATATATATTTACTGTGCTATAACCACCGGGTTTGCTTGTCAAGTCAACTCTAATGTTTGTAATTCTTCCTGGTGGTAAAAGTTTTTCTACTTCAGGAACTAAGTTATAGTTAATAGTTGTTCCGGTTTGATTTAAAATTTTGATTATAATTGGCTTTTTTGGATCTGCTGCTTGAGCTTCTGGTTGCCAATGTCCAGGTACATAGCTAGGAGCATTTTGGGATAAAACTTCTATAGGATAAATTGTTAAGCTTGAAGTTATTAATACTATTGTTATCAAAGCAATTTGTTTCATAAGATAGGGAATTAATAATTTTGAGCAAGAGAAAAAAAAGTAAATTGGAAGAATGTATTACCTACTTAGGGTTTGCTGAAAAATTCTTTTCGTAAGGACGAGGAGTCAGGAGTCAGACTTCAGGAGTCAGGAAAAAATGGGAGTTATACAGTAGGTAGTCAGAAGGATAGTTCCTGAATTTTTCTACCATAGTGAGCAAAAAATACTAACTTTTTGAACCTGAGCAACTGAAAAGCTGGCACTTTTTTAGGACTTAAAAAAGCCTAAAACTTTTATATGTGAAGGCTTTTATATTTAATCAGCAGAGCAATAATTAGGGAATAATTAATAATTGGAGCTTGCTGAATAAATCTCAAAGTATCGACAGATAAAGGCTTTAGGATTTTTAGGTCTTAAAAAAGTGCAAGGTTTTCGGTCTAAAAAGGTTGAAAAGTTAGGATTTTAGGGTGATACGAGGCAGAAAAATCAAGGGATAATTCTTCCCACTACCTCCTCTAAATTCCTCATTACTCATTACTCCTACTCTTACCATTTATACTTTTTCAGAAAACCCCAATCATTCAACTTAAAAGTCTCCCCTTGAAAGGGGAAAAAGAAGTTGTTAACTAAGTTTAACGCTCTTGCATAGCCGTTCCATTTTTCATGTCGTGCAACAAAACGCTATATCCAATCTCCCCTCAATAAAAGTGCTAGGATATTTCCTTATATTCAATTCCTTTACGGTTTTAACTATAAGTAATTATCCATTATCAATTAATTAATAAGCAGCTATACAAAATTAATTACACATTTATACAGGCTGAATTATTTTTATTCTAAATCTCTCAGAAAATTCGAATAGGTAAATAATTTTGTTTAGGTACTCAATGTTAATCTTGACTATTTGTCTTATTTCTTATTTAAGAACTTGCATAAACTTGTTTATAGTAAGTCTGATATTCTTCAGACAATAATGGTTCCCACCAATCTCGGTTATTCAAAAACCATTCGACAGTCTGACTTAAGCCTTCTTCAACAGTTACCGAAGGTTGCCAACCTAACTCAGTTTTAATCTTTGTCGCATCAATAGCATAGCGTCGATCATGCCCTG
This sequence comes from Dapis hubbardiae BLCC-M172, assembly GCF_050016015.1. Lineage (NCBI taxonomy): Bacteria > Bacillati > Cyanobacteriota > Cyanophyceae > Oscillatoriales > Microcoleaceae > Dapis > Dapis hubbardiae. The sequence goes on along the minus strand of NZ_JBNHEQ010000226.1, from coordinate 3,278 downwards.
GTCTATCCTTGACAAAAGTAATTAATTTTTCACAAGGTTGCACAGGTAAATCATTCCCTAACTCATCCATAATTTGACACAACATTCGCACTAAATCAATATTTTTTACTTCATTATTTCCTCCAACATTATAAGTTTTTCCTGGTTGACCTTTATGAATTACCGTATCTAATGCTCGACAATGATCTATTACATATAACCAATCTCGAATATTCTGCCCATCTCCATAAACTGGTAATTGTTTTCCTAATAACATATTGATGCACATCAGAGGAATTAACTTCTCAGGAAAATGATATGGTCCGTAGTTATTAGAACAATTAGTAATAATTGTAGGAATACCATAAGTATGGTAGTACGCCCTAGCAAGATGGTCACTTCCTGCTTTGGAAGCAGAGTAAGGACTATTTGGAGCATAAGGTGTCGTTTCTGTAAAGGCAGGGTCTTCAGAACTTAAGCTACCATAAACTTCATCAGTTGATACATGGAGAAATATACACCTACGATCTGGATTTTGAGCAAGAATCTGATAGTGACTTCTGAATGCTTCTAATAAAGTAAAAGTACCCACAACATTAGTTTGGACAAAAGCTGCTGGTCCTAATATAGACCTATCTACATGAGATTCTGCTGCAAAGTGGGCTACTGTATCTATATCCTCTTCCTGGAGTAAGCTATCTACCAAAGAGCGATCGCAAATATCTCCTTGGACAAAACGAAAATTTGGCCTGTCTTGTAAATCAGCTAAAGTTTCTTTGTTACCAGCATAAGTTAGAGCGTCTAACACAACTATTCGGTGATTAGGATAGGTGTCGCTCCAATAATGGACAAAGTTAGAACCAATAAATCCAGCACCCCCAGTTATCAATAATCGACTTTCCATAATTTTCTTCTCCTAAAACTAAAATTATCAAAGATATAGAACTACGTCTTTTAGTTAGAACAATAAATTTGAGTTGTACGGGAATAGGTCATTTCAGTTATCAATTATCTGTGAACCTCCGACTAAAGTCCTATGCTTGATCAACATCTTTCTTAACATAAAAATTGACAAAATAGACTGGTGTGTAAATATAATCTATCCTCTGTTACTGATCAATTTAGCCTATATATTGATGACAAAGTAATATTATTAATCTAGCCAATATTCCGTGTGAGGAAAATAATAGTGAGTCAGGAAGAAGTATTAAAACAAGCAAAACAAGGAGACCCAACAGCGATCGCTTTTCTAATCAACCAGACATTAAACAGTATAGGAATTAAAGCTAGGGTTAATGTTCAGAAAAACAATCTGCATATTTTACTAGAAGGCTCTGAACTACCAGATCAGCAAACTTGTATTGGAGTTATTCATCAAGGAATGAAAGCTCTCAAAGCACCATCCATTGATTTTGTCAATATTTATGGGCGAAGATTAGGTCATACAATTCCTGAGTGGACAGAAGTCATTGAATTACATCAACCTGCAATATACCATCCGGCGGGAGTAGGGACAATTTGGTGGCAACCAGAAAATACAAATTATTCCCAAGAATCTTCTCAACTTACTTTACCTAACCCATCTAAAAAAGCAACTTTACATAATTCAGAAATAACCCAGAAAAAGCCAAAAGAAGAAGTAGATACTTCTGTTATTTATCTCAATCAACCTGCGAGAAAAAAAACCAATTTAGCAATAATAGAAAAATCATTTTATCCCAACCCTATTGAGAAGCAATCTTCACATAAAAATAACAAATTTATTTGGCTATTAGCAAGTGCGATTAGTATAATATTAGTTCCCATATCCACTTTGATTGTTAATTCTCAAACTTACAGATTACCCGATATTATTTCAAATATTTCTCCACAATCAAAAATACCTGATACTAATACCTCAGTAGCAGAATTTAGTCAATCAGCTACAATAACTATATCTACTCCCAAAAGTAGACAAAATTCCACAGTTAAACCCAATAATAATCAGGTTAATTTATCAGAAGTTTCTGAATTTATTTTATCGTCAATTAAATCTCCTATAAATCCTGATACTAGAATCACTATTAAGGCAGTAGGTGATATTATTCCAGGTACTAATTATCCGAAAAATAAATTACACCCAAAAAAACAAGACCTATTTGCATCAGTCAAACCACTTCTGCAAGATGCCGATATTGTATTTGGTAATTTTGAAAGTACCTTAACAAGTTACCCAAGAAGTCGCAAAAGAATGGGTAGTGGTCGAGTATTTGCTTTTAGAACACCACCAGATTATAGATATTTATTGAAAGATGCTGGTTTTAATGTATTGAGTGTGGCAAATAATCATTCTTTCGATTTCTTCAAGCAAGGTTTTGAGGATACAATTACCAATATTCAAAGTTTAGGAATGCAGGCAGTTGGTAAAAAAGGAGAAATTGTTTATCGGAAAGTTAAAGGAATTAATATAGCGTTTATTGCTTTTAGTAATTATAGTTATCATAATTCTATGCTTGACCTAGATGCTGCTAAGAAACTTGTGGAAGAAGCAGATGAAAAGGCAGATATTGTTGTTATTTCTGTTCATGCAGGTGCAGAGGGAACTAGAGCTTTAAGAGTCAAGAATAAAACGGAATATTTCTTTGGTGAAAATCGAGGAAATAAGGTTTTATTTGCTCATAAGTTAATAGATGAAGGTGCAGATTTGATTTTAGGTCACGGTCCTCATGTACCTAGAGCAATGGAAATTTATCAAGGAAAATTAATTGCTTATTCTTTGGGAAATTTTATGGGTTATCGTACATTATCTAGTAAAGGGAAGTTAGGATATTCTTTGGTTTTAGAGTTAGATGTTAATCCTAGAGGAGATTTTGTTTCTGGGAAAATTTTACCTGTTCATTTGAATAGTAAGGGTATTCCTTATCCTGATAAACTTGGTCGAGGTATTAAGTTAATTAGGGAGTTAACAAAGAAAGATTTTCCGAAGACAATGTTAGAAATTGATGCTGAAGGGAAATTAGAAGTTAAAAGTTAAAAAAGAATCTGCTTTAGATGTTGTTGTGGAGTCTTTTCTAATTTTTTTGGAAAAACTTATCGGGGAATTTCCAAAAGTTTTTGTTGGAGAGTAGAAAGATTCAATTCTGACGGTGGTATTAAATTTCTTCTATTTGTGATTGAGCTTCTATTGTTCTATACGCAATAGGGAATTTTGCTTCAAAGAAACAAGGTTTCGTGGCGATTGAATCAAATTTTTATTTTTGATTTCTCTTTATTGCTCTATACACAATAAAAGTTTTTACCTACCATTTTCTGATTTCTGG
>NZ_JBNHEQ010000225.1:2430-3005 GCF_050016015.1 Dapis hubbardiae BLCC-M172 | reverse complement strand
TCCCTGTTCCCTGTTCCCTGTTCCCTGTTCCCTGTTCCCTGTTCCCTGTTCCCTGCTATATATATTAAGCTTATCTATATTAACAAAAGGTTCTACAAATCCAGTTGAGAAAGAATAACTTGAGCTGCAATAACTTACTAGCAAAACTGATAACAAAATCCAACATTGTCTGTTGACGATGTTGGATTTTTTTCAATTAACTAAAGCCTAACCATCGTTTAGTAATTAAGCTCTAATAATTGGGCTTGAATGTAAATAAGAATAATAGAAAAATTTGGGGAAATTACATCAAACCAAGTTGAGAAAGAATGCTTTGACCTGTGAGGTATTCAGTAGCAACACCAATCACAAAACCTAACATTGCCAAGCGACCATTCCAAGTCTCTGCAAATTTGGTAAAACCTGCTTTTTGCTCTTGAGTTTCCATGATGACTAACCTCTAATTAGTGTAGTTAAATTCTTGTAAATACAACAGAAAAGTTCTTAAGAAATCAGAATTAGTTACATTAAGCCTAGCTGGGAAAGAATACCTTGACCAGTTAAGAGTTCAGTAGCTATACCAATCACAAAACCCA
>NZ_JBNHEQ010000225.1:0-2330 GCF_050016015.1 Dapis hubbardiae BLCC-M172 | reverse complement strand
CATTCCAAGTTTCTGCAAAGTCAGTAAAACCTAACTTTTTATCTTGATTTTCCATATCAATAGACCTCCAAAAGTTGCAGTTAAGTGCAAATAAAGATAATCAAAAAATGTGGGAAAATTACATCAAACCGAGTTGAGAAAGAATACCTTGACCAGTTAAGAGTTCAGTAGCTATACCAATCACAAAACCCAACATTGCCAAGCGACCATTCCAAGTTTCTGCAAAGTCAGTAAAACCTAACTTTTTATCTTGATTTTCCATGACCATTATCCTTGTTTTATTTCAAGCTTATGTAATATAACTTAACTCAAAAAATCAAAGTTGGCAACATTATTTAATATTTTGATGAGGCCAAATAGTAAAGGGATGGACTAAACAGGTGTAAACTAACTACAGAACGATTCTTAAACTAAGATATGCCTCTGACTGATTATTAATTGTTGGACAGTTGTATGAGATTTTCAAATAGATACTAGGAATGGCCTTAGTTAAGAAGAGTAGAAAATTTGAGTAGGAATATAGAAATAGATATGGAAGCTTGTACAGTTACGGATCTGAAGATTGACAGCAAAAAAAACTGCTATCTCCTTGATGCTGAAGCTATGCGGAAAATTCAGGAAGAAACAGCAGTTTCGACAACATTAGAACCAGGAATCTATGTAATTAGAATTCGCAGTGGTTCGTTTGGATACCAAAATAACGGCAATAAAATTAGTGAACCTATTGTCATGTTGTGGATTTATGGTGGCAAGTTTATCAATAAAAAAACTAACTTAGAAGTAGAAGCTACTTGGTCAACTTTAAATGGTGATGACGATACTTTAACTTTAGAAGTGCTACAAAAAACAAATATTTGTGCATTTTTCTTTGATAGTTACATTGAGGATAATCAAGGAGAATTGACAATATCTATAGTTAAAATGTGAATTATTTGTTTGATGAACTAAAGATCGTAAACCTCAAAAAACTATTACTTTACTTCCATTTTAGTCATAACTAATCAAGAGTATATTTCATCAAAATCTATCTATTTACATTGAAAAAGCTCTCAGTAAAAAGCCCACTGAGGGTGTAATTACAAAAATTATTCATAAGGAATTTAGCCTTCAGTTGGAAAAAATTTAACTGTCAATTCATTAGTAAAAAACTAATAGCTGATAGGGAAGTTAGATTCAAACTGAAGGCTAATTGCTAAAGGTTAATTTAACCATATTTTGTCCTTCCTATAAATCAGATAAAAATGTCTTCATCTAGCCAAAAGTTATTTCAAATATCAGTAGTATTGCTAACCTTAACTGCTACTCCCAAGCCCTTAGAAGCTGCTAATTTATCTTTTTTAAGCAATACTGTCCTAGCTCAATCGGTCAATTCAGATACTACTTACCCACTACCTGAATCCCTGCCAAGTGGCACAAAAATAACATTGTCAGGCTCTAGTAGTATGACAGTTATTAATCAAGCACTAAAACAACGTTACGAACAAAAATATCCAGACACTCAAGTTGAACTGGTAACAGGTGATACAAGTGGAGTATTAGAAGCCCTCCTAAAAGGAGAAACAGATTTAGTAGCTGTGGGGCGTCAATTAACTTCTCAGGAAAAAGACCAAGGATTAGTTGAAGTCCCCATTAACAGAAGTAAAATAGCGATTATAGTAGGGCCGGACAATCCATTTCAAAAAAATTTATCATTCGATCAATTTGCCAAAATATTTAGGGGAGAAATCACAAATTGGTCAGAAGTAGGAGGCCCAGAAGTACAAATTCGCTTTATCGATCGCCCAGATTTTAGCGATACCAGACAAGCTTTCCAAAACTACGAGGTGTTTAAAAAAAGTCTATTTCAGACTGGAGGTAACACGATTCAGTTATCTGAGGATGATACAGCAGCAGTCATCAAAGAATTAGGTCAAGATGGAATTAGTTATGCGATCGCTGACCAAGTGCTGAATAAGGAAAATGTTCGGGTTGTTAAGATGCACACAATTCTGCCGGATGACCCCCGCTACCCATACTCTCAACCTCGTACCTACGTTTATAAAAAAGATGCTGCACCTCCAGAAGTTATAGCATTTCTTGGTTTAGTTACTTCTGAAAGTGGTCAAGCAGTTGTAGCAGCAGTAGACCAACAGAAGAAAACTGATGCCTCAACTGCGGGAGGTTTAACAACTGCATCGAGTCCAGACAATACAACTGAGGCAGAATTAAACCAGCAGGAGAAAACTGATACCTCAACTGCGGGAGGTTTAACAACTGCATCGAGTCCAGATAATACAACTGAGGCAGCATTAAACCAGCAGGAGAAAACTGATACCTCAACTGCGGGAGGT
>NZ_JBNHEQ010000224.1:21087-67159 GCF_050016015.1 Dapis hubbardiae BLCC-M172 | reverse complement strand
ACATGGAAAGCGGAGCATTCCCTATACGAAAAAGCGCAGCTCCTCCGCAGGAGGCAGGAGGCAAGAGGCAGCAGAAAGCCCCTAACAGTGATGCTAGGGAATCCGGCGCTGTCTCCTGAGAGTAGCGTCGGGAAGATTTCAAAATGTGAAATAATTGCTTGAAATTACCATAGTGTCAAAGTTTTTAGTTCACAAAATCTTACTTTTGACTTTTGACTTCCGTGAAACGATATGACTAGGATTGCCTCACCAAAACAATAATCTTCCATTATAATCTTTAGACTTAACTGGACTTTAAGATTTTTGATAGGAAAAATGGGTTCAAACCCAATAGGGGCAAGGTAAATACCTCAACTGGCTAAAAATTGCTCAAAGCTAGATATATTAGCTGCGCAGGCTAAATTTAACTTAATTCATTAGTGTGTAAGGATTTGATGCTATTTTTCAGCTACTTTTTGCTAAAGTCCAGTTAACAGTAAGAGTGTCAATTATCTATTACCACCACAAGTTGTTAGTCGCGATATTAAAGCAACAAAAGTTTCAGGAGCCATCATTTGGCCAACCCCATAACAAGCACGTCGTCGCCATATAATTATCGGTAAGTGACCTTCTGGAGCTTCCAAGTTAAAAGAAAGTTCATCATAATATTTCCAATTTTCTCCATCTCGCCATCCCAAGCGATCGCAAAAATATCCATATTCCCCACTCACACTTTCCCATATACGTTGTTGTGTATTTAAGCCAAACAACCCATGACTATAATATTCCCAAAGCCAATCAATAGTGCAAAGGTCTGTACAAGGAAAATTCTCAATATCTACCAACTGGAGCCAACCTTCTTCTTCCCTCAGAGTTACTTGCAGCAACAACTCCCAAGTAAGTTCATCTGCTTTTCGCCATTTTCGAGCAGCCAAAAGATTTATTAGTGGGTTATAATCTATCCCTACTTCTGACATTGGTGGTTCTGGAGTTGGTATAGCATTCAACTTTTCTTCAATACTATATAGGGTTTCTGCCAAAGTCTCTGGGTTAAGTTGTTCGAGACGATAAAGCACCCACTCTAACTGAGAATGTAATTGGAAGCGTTCTATTGCTGCCTGATGTAACTGAGCTTGTATTTCATCTAGTTGCTTTTTTATATCCCTATAATTTTGGTTGTCATTTACTCCATCTGCTGGTACAGTTGGTAAACCAGAATTGCTATTATGATGACTAGGATTTTCCCTAGCTTGTACAATTTGCCACATTTTTCTAGCCCAGTTCAACTTTGCTTGTTCTTTCTGTTGGTAAATTTCTGCTGTAGCAAAGAAAGCAGTATCTGATTTTAAATTCCAGTCACAAATAGAGCAATACTCTGGCACTGTTTCAACATATTCTGCACCGCAAATAGGACATAACATAATTTTTTTTGTTAATCAAAATCATTGAAAACCAATATTACTGAATAATTAATAATTAATAGTTACAGCGCTTACCGTTGTTATGAGGTACAAAATTTTAGGTTTGAGGGAACAGGGAACAGGGAACAGGGAATAGGGAATAGGGAATAGAAAAAAATAAAAACAACTTTACCTCATAGCTTCGGAAACTGCTGTAATAATTAATCATTAATAGTTGATAGTCAATTAATTATTCATTCAACAATTCACGCCTTAAAGCCTCCCATTGTAATTAATAATTAATAATGAATAATCAATGATTTATAGGCCATAAAGAAGCATGAGATAGTCTGTTATAAATTATGAATTTTCCACTCTAGATAATTATTAATTGTATTCCTAGGTCATGCTGCGCAAACGGCATCTCGTCACATGAAAATTATAATTGTTAATTATTCGGTCTGGGTAATTATTAATTATTAATTGTATCGACACCTCGTCACATGAAAATTCTTAATTGCTGAAATTAGGCTTCTCCAGAAAAGAGGGAGTACGGAGTAGGGGAAAATAATTGATGATTTCTGCACGATAAATAATTGATTTTATTTTTGATTTTTGGAGAGGTCTAATTCTATCTAGACTCCCCACACTCACCACATTCCCTATTCGCTCTTTGGTTGATAAAGAGCCAATTTCTGTTCATAAGTTCCTATAAGTTTAGGCATGAGTCGTTCCACATCTGCTGTAGTTTCCCCAAATGATGGCCACACCATATATAACTTTCTAAAAGCTTCTTCTATTCTGCCTTCTTCAATATCTTTCAGAGCATTTTTTTCTCGAATCAATTCTATTGCTACACGGTCTTGATAAGTAGGACTAAAATTCTTAGCCTTGACTATAGGAGCAAATCTATCCCAGGAGGTACTCAAAAACTGATATCTACCAGCAGCATCAGAACAAAGTTCCTTACCATTACTAAGGGCACATTTCAGTTCTCTCGGATGGTCTTTAAAGCTAGAGAAATGACTGCCTGTATATTGACGATAATAACCTTGAGGCCCTGTTGTACCTTCTGTCACAGAGATTGTATCTAGAAAAGCTCTAATTCTGGGAACATTTACTGGATAAGCCCAGTTCTTAGTTGGATCTATCTTAGGCATAACTACTGATGTTACTGACCCTTTTTTCTCAGCATTTGCACCCCCACCTACTGCTCGAAATAGTTGTGAGATTGCTATGAATAATCCTAAAATAATTAATAGGGAAGAAGCTAATTGGAGGTTAAATAGTTTAGACAAGTTTAAGGTTTTTTTCTGCACTTTCCGAGTAGTGCGGTAATTTTTAATTTTATCTTGAGAGGAAACTGATTTTTTGAAGTTTGTAGTATTAGGAGACAATATTTTTTTTTGAGTAGTAGGGAGTATCCCAGTTTGCTGACCAAATTTTAGCAGAGAATTAATAGTATCTACTCGTTTGTGTTGATGAGATTCCCGATTGTGAGAATTAATACTTTGTACATTTGCAAATGCTATAACATCTGCTGAAGTTACTTTTTCTAGTGGTTTTCTGACAAATTTCAGAAACATTTGGGCTATATATAAATGAGAAGATTGCTGTATAGGAGGAATTTGTTGTAACCAGATATTTATTAACTCAAAGTCTGAATTTTTGTTTTGTTGACTTCTTTGTTGTGCTTGTTGATTATACATGACACACCACTTGAATATTTCAGATTAAGACATCAGACTAAATTATAGGAAGTATGGATTATTTTACTATAAACAGTATTATTTGAGATTAAATTTAATATATTTCTTAGTTTTTAGCAAGTTTTCTTAGGCAAAAGTCATAATTAAAAAGCCAAAAGAAAACAGGGGTTGTAGGAATTGGAATAATACCATCTGAAAACAATAATTGCTACAATTAATATTAACTGTTATAAAAGAGCAAAATTTTCACAACCAATTGAGGATTTATATATTAAATAAAACAAAAAAATCAAGTTATTCAACCAAGGAATTTAACTCAGCATAGCGTTCTACAAATTCCCCAAAGTAATGTTATACTTTGGTGACACTTCAGTTATTAAGTAATTAACACAGACAAAATAGCTCTCATACCTAATTATTAGCCAGTTAATGTTAATTATTCTTATGTATACGGACTTTGCATACAACGTCCCTTTCCCCCACCTCCCACATTCCCCCACCTAATCAAATATAGGAATATTTTTGATAAATAGTATTACGCATTAAGGTGTTTGACATTTATAAATTCTGTTTGCGGAGCATTCCGTAGGAAAACTCTTTGAATTGAAAGTGTACTATTCCCTATTCCCTATTCCTTATTCCCTAGCGCGTAGCACTATAAAATTTATGCTAGAAATCGAAAAAATCCAATCCATTGCCAAATCTTATTCCCCACAAGAACTTTTTGCTCCACTTGTTTGGCAACGTCAATTTAATCAATTTGATGGAGAAGAAGTAATTAGAGATTTGATAGAAAATTCTACTTTATGGGCAAGTTTTTTATTCACAAAACCGATTTTTGCTCCCGATGAAAATGGCTTGAGTTTTAGTGGTTTAATCGATACACTTTTAGCAATGGCTAATTATCGTCCTATGCCACATGAAAGTATAATTAACTTTATAAATTATCCTGCTGATACACTTTATATTCTTACTGAAAATGAAGTAACAATAGTATCGTCACTTTTAGACTTAGGAAAAAATGGCGTACTGATGCTGTAGATATTATTGATGGTATGAATGAACAATATGCTTTCCGACTTCAACGGTGTCTTAAAGCTCGATTAATAGAAGAATTGATGAGTGAAAATAAACCCTATCAACAAGATGCTATTGTTGTGTCTTATTGGTGGGATTGAAGAAGGAAGAAGGAAGAAGGAAGAAGGGAGAAGGGAGAAGAAGTAAATTTTGAAAAAAAGGGAGAAATGATAGGTAAGCATTCAGCCGTCAGCATTCAGCTTTCAGCTTTCAACCGCTTGAATTATATGGGTTGAAAACTCAAAATCTTCGTTCTTTTACTTCAATTTATGGGTTTAAAATATAGTATAACTTAAACGAATTATTGCTTAATTGATTAAAAAAGCTGTTTGCGTAGCATGACCTAGGATGAGCTGACCGCTAATAGCTGTTTGCGCAGCATTCCGCAGGAAATGCTTACAATGATAGAGATAACTGTCTTATATCAAACCCTGTTTCTGGGTATAGATATCTAATTATTAATTAGTAACCGCAGCGAGTTAGAAGAAACCGGGTTTATGGGAAGTAGATATTAATATATGGCTAATATAAACCCTGTTTCTGGGTATAGATATCTAATTGTTAATTATTAATTATTAATTATTAATTAGTTCCACCCAACCTATTCCTTGATAACCAAAATTAAATAATTCAGGATGTAAAATTTCCGCTAAAATTTCCAATGAATCTACTAACCTTGGTCCCGGACGATTAAAATAAGAATTACCATCAGTAATATAAACTTTTCCTGACTTAACTACAGATAAATCTTGCCATTCTGAGCTTTTAATTAACTCTAAAGTATCTTGGCGAGTACGTTCTAAATCAAAACCACAAGGCATAAAAATTATTACATCTGGATTAGCATTTAATAACTCCTCCCATTTTAACCAAGGAGAATGCTTTCCTATCTCTCCAAATAATGAATTTCCACCCGCAAGTTTAACTAATTCTGGTATCCAATTTCCAGCAGCCATTAGTGGATTACTCCACTCAATACACGCTACTTTAGGAATATTATTAACTGGTAAATTTTGAGTTTTTTCTTCACAAGCTACTACCCTTTTTTTCAACAGAGAAATTACCTCATTTCCATCCACTCCTAAACTATTTGCTACTCGTTCCATATCAACCCAAACTTCTGCCAATAAATTAGGCTCTAAAGAAATAACTTGAGGATGACTTTTTGTTAAACTTTGAACTGCCGTTTCTACATCCGCCAAACTAACAGCACAAACATCACATTGAGCTTGAGTAATAATATGAGTAGGCTGTAATTTTTCTAATGTTTCTAGTTCCACACGGTATACACTTAAAGCAGACTCTAATAACTCCGTAGCGCGGTCGTGAATTTCCCGACTACTACCATCAGGATTAAATTTAGGTTGAGTACAAACAGGCAAATTTTGAATTTCTGGAGGATAGTCACATTCGTGACTTCTACCAACAATAACTTTCGTTAACCCCAATGTAGCAATAATTTCTGTCGCACTGGGAATGAGGGAAACAATTTTTAATGGGTAATTTATCATTATCTTTTTCTAAGTATATAGCGTATGGTTTTCTTAATAAAAATTTAAGCTTTATCAGCATCTATTAGTATTGGTATTTTGAGAAAATAGTAACTAGAGAAAAAAATATAATGTAGACACTCATAATGAATAATACTAAGCAATTACTAGAAGATTATACTAATGGTAACAGAAATTTTATGGCTACAAAACTCCAAGAAGTTGGCCTTGAAGGTATTAATCTCAGTGGTGCTGACTTTAGTAATTCTGATTTTAGTGATGCTGACCTGATGAATACTAATCTCTGTGGTGTGAATCTGAGTAATGCTAACTTGACTGGGGCAAATTTGGTAGGGGCGAATTTAAGTGAAGCTAACTTAACAGGTGCTAAATTGTGTGAAGCTAACCTGAGTAACGCTAACTTGAGTGGTGCTAATCTCTCGCAAATTGATGCAAATCGTGCTTTTTTGTTTTGTGCTAATCTTTCCCAAGCTAATCTAAATCATGCTTTTCTTTTTAGTGCCAGTCTCAGTTATGCTTGTTTGATGCAGGCTAGTATTAAGTATGCGAGTTTGATTGGTGCTAATCTGGTTGGTGCTGATTTAAGTCATGCGGACTTAACTGGTTCTTATTTAATTGTTACTAATTTGAGTAGTGCTAATCTTTCTCATGCTAATTTGAGTCTGGTCGATCTCAATAGTTCTAATCTGTCTGGTGCTGACTTGACAAAAGCCAATTTTAATGGTACTGATTTGAGTAGTGCTAAGTTAGTTGATGCTAATTTGAATCTGGTTGATTTAAAGAATGCTAAATTAGTTGATGTGATTCTACCAGATGGTATTGACTACCAAGCTCTTTGTCAAAGTTAAAAAGTTATTCCGTTTCAGAGATTTACTTTAGTGGCAAATATATTTCTTATTTTTGAATATAGTGTCTATTCGATTACAGCGCTTTTCGTTGAGTAAACCACAAAACTGCTGTAGGAGTCAGGAGTCAGGAGTCAGGAGTCAGAATTTTTAAGCTTTTCACCTCAAACTAACTATCATAAAAATTCTCACATCTCATTCCTGATTGCTATATATACTTTTTGCTTTTTGCAATAGCAATGTGCGCTGGCACGCTTTACAAATTGCAGGAGGTGTCCAAGCAGCTCAAAGCCTTATATTATCGGCAATTTATTCTTACTATTGCTTGTTTTATGTTCCCTGTTCCCTACGCACACCGCTATACCTTTGACTATTACCTAAGCATTTCAACCATTAATAGACTGACTAGCATAGGCATCCATACTATACGACGGAACTCTCTTGTTGTAGTCCAATCTATTGCCAGTCAAAGATTCAGATAAGTTTTCAAAAGACTTAGAATTCCAGTTGCGCTCATGGATAGGCTTTGTTTGCTCACCTAAGAAGTAAGCTTGACTTCCGATTACTGCAGCAGCTACCCAAGCGATTACGAATAATGAGATTAAGATAACCATAATTTGTTTTTCCTTTACATTTTTTAACCTTACTGTAAATAAATGTAACAATTTATTGCTTTAACTGTCAAGTTAATGATATTCGGCAAGCTGAATAAAAAGCCATAGAAATCCACACCTGTTAGGAATCGACATAAATTTCAAATTATGATATAATTAAAAGTTTTAAAATCAAGTCAGTAGTGGACTAACACATATTCAATGCTGAATCCCTTTTACAGTCTAAATTTTAGCTTTCTAACACACCCTACTGGACTGACACGCCTCAAAATGTAGGTTGGGTAGAACGAAGTGAAACCCAACACAACTTTATTGTTCTTGGGTTGGGTTTCGAGTCCCTCAACCCAACCTACGCTCTTATAAAATTACTTCTGACTTTTGAGTTGTGAAACCCAACAAAAATCTATTGCAACATTTAAGATGAAACAATCCAGTAGGTTGGGTAGAACGAAGTGAAACCCAACAAAACCTTATTTTTCTTGGGTTGGGTTTCGGAGTTCCTCAACCCAACCTACGCTCTTATAAAATTACTTCTGACTTTTGACTTCTGACTTGTGAAACCCAACAAAAATCTTTCTCCCCTACTCCCCTACTCCCCTACTCCCCTACTCCCCTACTCCCTAATGCACAGTTTTAGCTGTGTCGGCCCACTACGCTCTTATAAAATTACTTCTGACTTTTGACTTCTGACTTTTGACTTATCAACTCTCGCCATGCTTGGACTAAATTTCCTTGCATTAAAGCAGCAATACCATTTAATGACCTAATCTCTGGTTGATCGGGGTCAATTTCCAAAGCAGACTTTAAAGCTATTTCCGCCGCCCCAGGATTAAGCTCATATAAATAGACAAAAGCCAAATAAGCATAAGCAAAGGGGTTCTGGGAATCTAACTCAGTTATCCTAGTCAAAGTAGCGATCGCTCCCTCTGCATCTTTTTGTAAAACTTGTGCCAAAGCCAAACTATAGAGCCACTCTAAATTATCTGGTTCCTGTTGCAAACGATAAGTTAAAGTTTGTTCTGCTTGTTCAGTATAATCTTGAACTGGATCGTATTGGTTAACTCGCGCCACCTCCGCAAACACAGTTTCCAACCCCTTTATTCCCAGAGGTAACTTTTGACCCCACATGCGCAACTGTGTCACTAAATCTAATTCTGGTGCTGGTAATATTTGCGCCTGGGGGTCAACTTCTACCCGCACGGGAGGTTGTACAGCAATAGGATAACTTGCTCCAGTTTCTCGGTTAAGATAAGTCGCCTCTAATAGATAAGTTCCAGGTACGATATTAGATGGGGGTAACATTCCTATTCGTTCAATAACTTCAAACCCCACCTCAGACTCATTCGCTTGAAACATACCAGGGTGCAAACTTCCCATTCCTATCGCGCGATCGTGAATGAATTGGGTGATAGGTTTTTCAACCAAGAAACCGGGTTTATTGCCCTGGTTATTGTTGTTCAAACCAGGAAAGTTCCCTGATAAACCCGGTTTCTGCGTAAGTCCTGCCAAAGAAACTTGGTTTTTTGGAAAAACCGGGTTTCTGAGTTCGGTTTGTGGTTGATTAATATTTTCTCGGCGATAAGTTAATAAGACTAAACCTGACTGTAATTCTTGCCACGAACCAGACCATTTATAGGTAATAGGTATTGAGGTTCCTGGTCGAATTTTTGGCGATAAAATTATATAGTCTAGTTTAACTTTTTCCTGTGGTTTATTCAGAGGATTAACTTCTATAGGTAAAAATTGATTATGATAGAGATTTAAGTTGCTATTATCTGGCAACTGCCAACTTTTTTGTAATTTAAAATTCGGGTGTTGTTCGATAAGATTAACAATAGCAGCTTGAGCTTTTTTAATTCTTTTAACAGAACCTTGTTCATCAGTTTTTGTGACAAACCAAGAAAGCGATCGCGCATCTTGTTCTACTTGTTTAAAGTTAGTTCCGACTTGGCGACCATAGACCTGTAAATTTTGTAGAGCGCCGTAATAATTTAAGTTATGTTGATTAATTTCTGGAGTGGAAGGTAAAACGCCTAAAGTTGATTGTAAATAGGGGTCAGTTTTGACAATTTCAGCAATTACTTTTCTATGCGGAAATTCTTTGCCAAAATGAGCATAATAAGTAGCGCCAGGACTTAACCAAGTAGTAATTTTTCTGAGGAAAATTCCACCTACAGGCCAGAGATTTAATAGCATTAAAATAATTGCTAAACCGACAGTAAAGTAGCGAATTTGTTTTCCTACTTTTCCAGGAAACTGCATTAAACCAAAGGCTAATAAAATTGATAAAACTGGCAATAATGGCAAAGTGTAACGAAAATCTTTGTTGATATTGAGAGAACAAATTAGATATCCGCCGATTAAAAATATGGCTATCCATTGAAAAGAATGAAGCTGACTTGAAAAATTTTGTTGTTTTTTGTTCAGTCGGATAAAGTAAAAAATTAATCCACCGATGGGAATAATTAATAGAGGTAGAGAAATATGATAAGGGAGTAATTTTCCATAATAAATCCAAGCATCTAAACTTAAGAGATTAGGGTCGCCTTCAGCAATAGCAGAATCTACCGTTGCTCGTTTACCAGCAGTTAACATTAACAGCCAATTTGTTCTTGCCCAAGGATAAAAAATTGCGACGGATAAGCACAGAGAATAAATTAGTTGAATTAATTTGTACCATTGTCGTTTTTTGAGAATATTTATTCCTATCCAAAGCAACGGCGTAAACAGAAAAAATATTGTAGTTTGCTTAACTAAAATTGCTAGACCAAAAGTTAAACCAAAAGCAGTTACCCAAAGCCAATCTTTGAGAGATTGATCTGGAAATAATTTATCTATTTTAGCAGATACTAATCCTATAAAATTTTCCAAAAACAATAGAACTTTTTTTCCTCCCTGTTCCCTCTTCCCTGTTCCCTCTTCCCTATCTAAAAACAATAAAACTTTCTTTCTTCCTTCTTCCTTCTTCCTTCTTCCTTCTTCCTTCTTCCCATACCAAAATGTCAAACAACAGAAATTTAAAGTTACCATTGCCGTGAGGGGATAGTCGAGTAAAAATTGTAAACGATATCTATATAATCCCGGAAATAATATACATAAAACTGCTGCCCAGAAACCAACTTTTTGATTAAATAATTTGCTGCCTAAACTGTAAACTGAAGTAAGTAAAATACCACTAAAAAATAGATGTACTAAAGTTGCTTCGTCAGCACCCCTACCAAAAATATTTTGAAACGGAACAGTAAGAATGTAAGTTAAAGGCGGTACCTTCGGCGAAAGCTCCCAAAAATGTTTCCACCATTCCCCAGAAAACAATTGTACATTTTGCAAAGCACGCCAGTAAGTTAGGGAACCAGTCAGATAGTCTGCCTGATCCCAAGCAGGAACAGAATTATCAAAAGCAAACCAGAGGCGATCGCTCACCGTCACAAATAACCATAAAATAGTTAAGGTAAGAATATGATTAATTTTGGGTTGTTTTTTTTCTTGGGCAATCATAATTTAAGTTATCACTAATAAGCGTAGGTTGGGTTTCATTCCTCAACCCAACAAAGTCAGTCCAGTAGACAGAAACACATTTACCTGCTTAATTTTACTACACCTTTATGATATGATGAGTTAATAACTAAAGGAAATACTCATATAGCAAATACTCCCCTTTTAAACACCAATAATTTAGAGGAAAATAACTAATGACAACTGAAGAATTAATAGACTTAAGAACTTCCATTATTGAAGGTATAAATCATGATGCCTTAGAAATTATTGACGAACTGGATGCTCTGAGTAAAAAAGACATAATTAGAAAAATAAAATCCTATTTAACTGTGATGTTAATTCACTTAATCAAAAATCAGGTAGAAGGACGTTTAACTAATTCCTGGGCAGCATCTATCCGCAATTCAGTTCGAGAAATTCAAGACTTGAATTTGAGGCCAAATAAAACCTCTTATTACTTCAAAAAAGATGAATGGGGAGAGGTAATCGCGCAAGTTATAGAAGCAGCCATTCGAGATGCCAGCGTGGAAACATTAGATGTTAATTGCAGTCCGTTTCAACTAAAATAAATGGTATAAACAACTCAAGTTACCGAAAATACTTTGAGTTTATTGTCTTTAATTTACGAACATTAACCAGAGGTTTTACCTGCAATTATTGACGATAATTTAGTATTGCTACCCGGTGGGGAAGATTGGAAATTTGGTAGTAGGAATAAATAGGGGATATATTAGACATCTTTCATTAATTGATAATTGATAATGGATAATTGATAATTATCCATTAATGAATCCCTACTCCCTCTTTTCTAGATATGTCTATTAAAAAAGCCATCACTTAGATTATAATCTGATGAGTTAATAACTATAGGAGTGAAAAATATTAAAGTGCTCATAAAAATAAAATTATACCATACCCTTTTTATCTATAGTATTTTAATCTTAATATCTGCCTGTAGCAACACATCAAATATTTCTGACAACCCTACACCTACTAACAATAAAACTGCCAAATTAGAGACATTAAAATTTGAAAAAAAGCCCATTAACGACAAAGGTGGATACTTCTATACTAACGGCGAATATGCTCTTGGACCATTCACCAAAACAATGATTAAAAAATGTCGAGAATGGGGAGGTGGAGGCAGTTGCAATAGTAACCAATGGTCAGAAAAATTATTTCTCCAAGCTTACGGAAACAGAAGATGTCCGGAGGGAGCTACCCTCAACAAAATTATCGGTTATTGCGTCGAAAATAATCAAGTTATGGGTCCTTTTACTCCAGAATTAATTTCTGCTTGTATCAAAGCTAATGGTGGCAAGAGCTGTCAGTTAAACCTTTGGAATGCTCGCTTTCTCTACAAACTGATGCAAAAGACAGAGATGGCAAGCAAAACACCGCCCCAGTTTGTCATGTTAGCATTTGATGGTTCCCGTTCCCTAGATGCTTGGAAGAAGTCGCGCAATTTTGCTAAAGAAATGGAAGAAAAAGGCGTTAACGTTCGCTTCACTTATTTTGTTAGTGGTGTATATTTTGTCAGCAAGGATAAACGGAAACTCTACAACCCTCCCGGTGGCAAAGGTAAAGGTCGTTCGGATATTGGTTGGGGAGGAACAGCTCAAGATATTGATCTGCGACTCGAACAGGTTAACCTCGCTTACCAGGAAGGTCACGAGATCGGGTCTCATGCAGTGGGGCATTTCAACGGTAGTAAATGGAGTGAGCAAGACTGGGGTGAGGAGTTTGAATATTTTGATAAGTTTCTGTTTGAAGCGCATAAAATTAACGAATTACCAGGCTCACTCGTATTCGATCGCAATGCCATAGAAGGTTTTCGCGCTCCCTTATTAGCTAGAAGTCAAGGTATGTATAAAGTTCTCGCCAAGAATGAGTTTCGCTATGACACTAGCAAAGTGGCATCTTCTAATTATTGGCCGCGTCAGGAAAACGGTATTTGGAATTTTCCCCTAGCTAGTTTGACTAACTCCAGTGGTAAGAGCGTGTTATCAATGGATTACAATTTTTATTATCTGCATTCTCGCGCCAAACCTAATCCTCGCAATGCCAAACGTTATGAGGAAGATACTTATAAAACTTACATGAGGTATTTTCAGAAAAACTATAATGGCAACCGCGCTCCCATACATATCGGGCATCATTTTTCTGCTTGGAATAACGGCGCGTACTGGAATGCCATGTTTAGATTTGCTGAGTCTGTCTGCGGTTTGCCCGAAGTTCAGTGCGTGACTTATAGCGAGTTAGCAGATTTTATGGAGTTGTTGAGTGAGGAGGAAATTAATGTGTATCAACAGGGTGATTTTTCTCTATGATATTATCAATTGTTCATAAGTACCGGAATAAGGAGTCAGGAGTCACAGGGGAAGTTTGTAGGGGCGGGTTCAACCAAAAGCTTTGAGAGCAGCAATTAAGTTAACTAAACCCGCCCCCAGGAGTCAGGAGTCACAGGGGAAGTTTGTAGGGGCGGGTTCAACCAAAAGCTTTGAGAGCAGCAATTAAGTTAACTAAACCCGCCCCCAGGAGTCAGGAGTCACAGGGGAAGTTTGTAGGGGCGGGTTTAACCAAAAGCTTTGAGTAGGGCGGGTTAATTGAATTTATTGGTTAATATCAATGTTTTGAGATGAACCCGCCCCTACTGGTTTCGGTGGTTGTTGGGGGCGGGTTGATTGAATTTATTGGTTAATATCAATGTTTTGGGATGAACCCGCCCCTACTGGTTTCGGTGGTTGTTTGGGGGCGGGTTGATTTTATTTATCGGTTTAATGTCAATATTTTGCACACAGTTTCAGAACCCACCCCTACTTTCTGATTTCATTAAACCGACTTCAGGCAGTAGTCACTGATAACTGATAACTGAAATGCCTCTACCAACTCACAGAATAACACGGAAAACGATTCGCTTTAATAAATTCCATCGCTGTCTGTGCTATCTGTGGAATTTCTATTGGTACTTAGACATTTTTTGGCAGAAAAACTGCTTGAAAGCCAGTCTAGACAAGGGAATTACGTCAACTCCTTAAAAATGGCTAAAACCCTTGGTAATAAAGGATTTATACCTTTTCGACGTAAAACCGCTTCCCTATCTATATTTGAGCTTATTTTTGGCAGTTAAGTTGTCTAAGTACCACTATCAAGACTATTTTTTCCACCAAAAAAGGCAAAGGAATTTGTCCGGGGGATACCTTTGTTTTGGGAACTATACTTAATATCCCTCTCAATATCCTCTTACCCCAATCACTGACTGTTGCTAGTTTTTTCCTGGGTTTGTAACGCCGACAGAACCATTTGTATTTGTCGGTGCATTCTTCCAGGGATGAACCTAACTCAAAGAAGGCGGGATGCCATTGAGTAATACCATCCGTGGTTAATTGTTCATAACTGCCGTAGTTAGAAAAGTCATAGAAAAAGCCGTGTTTCATTCCTGCTGTCTTGGGGTTGGCATGAATATAACGAATGGTGTTTACGCAAAGAAACCCGGTTTCTTCAAGAAACCGGGTTTCTGGGTTCGCTGATAACTGATAACTGAAATTACTTTGCTTCCTGCTGAGTCGTACAATGTATTCCACCACCTCCGGCAGCAATTTCATCAATATTAATTTGCACAATATCTCGACCCGGAAAAAGTTCCGCTAAAGTTTCCTTTGCACGTTTATCTGCCTGGCGATCGCCAAATTCTGGAGCAATGACCGCTCCATTAATAACGTAAAAGTTAATATATCCTGCTGCAAAGTCATCGGTTTCGTATCCCGGTCGTATCTTTTTCGGACCCTCAAGTACCACAACTTCTAATTTATTCCCATCCGCGTCCGTTGCAGATCGCAGAATTTCTAGATGTTTTTTCGTAACAGCATGGTCAAAAGAGTTTGGGTCTGGATCGTATCCAGCAACAACAACACCGGGGCGAGCAAAACGCGCATAAAAATCTGTATGACCATCCGTAATATCATAACCTCTGATACCTGGTAACCAAATAATTTTCCGCAACCCCAATAAATACTTCAATTCATCTTTACAGTCAGCTTTACTCCAACCAGGATTACGATTATCATTAATAATACAACTTTCAGTCACGATCGCCGTACCATTACCATCAACTTCAATACCACCACCCTCAAATACAAGGTCTGTATTAATCAATGGTACTCCAGACTGTTTTGCCACAAACCGAGCTACTTTTGCATCGCGATCGTGATATTGCTTGTTTCCCCAACCATTAAAGTTAAAATCGATAGCTGCTTTCTCTCCAGCATCATTGACAACAAAAACGCAACCTGTATCCCTCATCCATAGGTCATCTATTGGGCAAACAATCAATTCTACATCAGTACCACATTTAGCTACAGCTACCTTATAGTCTTCCTCCCGAACTAACATTTTCACAGGTTCATATTTGACAATAGCTTTAGCAATTCTGGCAAGATTATCTTGTACTCCAGAACTATATTTGCGACCCCAAATATCTGCACTTGCACTAAAAGCCATCCAAGTACATAAATGGGGTTCAGCTTCATCGGGCATAAAAAATGAATAATTCGATAGCATAGAAGATGAGATGTTATTTGATAATTGAGAATTAGCTGTAGAAAAGGTAGCACAACTTTTTCCTGACAAAATCAAACCTGATGTTGTTGCCATTAATTGAAGAAAAGAGCGTCTATTCATAGAGCAGATTTTAAATTGAACAAGACTTACGCAAAATATCAAATAATATCATGTTCGGCTAAATAGTTACTATAATTAAAGCTCGTAGTAGGGCTTCAGCCCGAACTATAGATAGGGCTTCAGCCCTACTACAAACAAAAACTTTATTATAAGTGATTATCCGAACATGATATAACTTCAGTTAGACGGAAATTTTGAACACAAGAGGCAGTCGAGCTACGGTTTCAGATAACAAGATTTTCAGCTCCTCAGTTAATTCTATGGACATTCCAACTACCTCAATATTCTCAAATCAATACCAGTTTGAAATTTAGTACAAAAAGAACAGTTGATAGCTGCCCCCTGACTCTCACTAATAATAATTATCATTATCAATTCTTGTACATTTTATTTTTTTGAGGTCTCTAATACCGTCTTGAAAAAAGAATGTTACAGTATAGTTTAGTTAACTAAAATAGTTGAAGTCAGATGTATATTTGCTCGAATTGAATTGTTTCAATGTCAAAAATGGGAATAATAACTCTTTTAGCGTGACTACTGACTATTGACTACTAGAAACAGTTCATATTTGTAGCAAACATTTATTAAATTGGTATAATACCTCAATTCATAGCTTGATTCACCAACGCCACTTGAATTGTACCTTGAGGCACTGACACCTTATGCAGAAGCGCTATTTAATCCTTATGTTTTCCTGAGAGCATCATTTGAAACCGAATTCCATCTACCCCACCTTGAGTACCAATGAACACAATTTGCGTCAGAGGCGTTTCGTCACCCCAGGGCTGACCAACTTCGATTTCTGCTTGTCGTCCTGTTGCTTGTAATACACAGCGATGCTTGGGTTTCTCTTGGAGGTTCAAGATGCCTTTAACCCGAAAGACGGTTTTGGGTAATTGACTAAGCAACCCGTGCAGTCGTTGTATCGGTAGAGGATCTTGGCTCTCATAAGTGAAAGTGTCAAAGTCGCTTCGATCGCCACCACTAATCCTATTGAACGGATACGCTTGGTTAAGTGTTGGCGCAACTTGTAACGCTGTGCCCCCACAACGGAGGATAAAATCCAGGGGGGCTTTGCCGTGGGTGACTGCGAGCAGGCGAGCCTGGGGCGCAAGCTGTTGCACCCAGGCTTGGGTTAGTTGGCGTTGTTTTGCATCAACCAAATCCATTTTGTTGAGCAGCGCGACGTCAGCGGCCATCACCTGACGTTTAGCCAGGTTTAGTGCAGTTTCCTCTAGTTGGAGAGCTTGTTCAGAATCGACGAGGGTAATCACTCCATCTAATGGGGCATAGGGCTGTAGCTCTGGATCATTGAAGGTGCGGGCGACATCAATCGGGTCAGCAACGCCAGAGGTTTCAATGACAATTTGTTCAGGCGGGTTGGCTTGTCTAATCAAGCGCACCGCAGATGCTAATAAGCCTTCGCTAAGACTACAGCAGATACAGCCATTTTCTAAACTCACTACGTCGCCATCGTGTTGGCGAATCAGAGTGGCATCAATATTGACTGTGCCAAAGTCATTAACCAAAATGGCCAGGCGACGACCATGATTACTCGTGAGCAGATGATTAATGAGGCTTGTTTTGCCCGCTCCTAAAAAACCCGTGACGATCGTCACAGGAACTCTAGGAGCATTGGTAGGTAGAATAGTTTGACTGGTCATGGTCTATGCAATTTGAGGGTCTAAGCTGATGTTCTAAGTAGTAGGACGACGGACACTACGCCCTGGACGGGCTGTGCCGATGCGTTGCTCGTTCTCAATGATAGGGACACCATTCACAATAACATGGCGAAAGCCTGCCGAGGTTTGAACCGGTTCAACAAAGGTGGCTCGATCTTGAATTGTTCCCAAGTCAAACACTACAATGTCGGCGTCGCCTCCAACCTGGAGACGCCCTTTTTTCAGCATTTGCGGGACAGATTTTTCTAATATCTGCGCTGGGAAAAGGCTCGTCTTGGCTAACGCTTTCATTAACGAGATGACCCGACGCTCGCGCACATATTTAGAAATAAATCGTGCGTAGGCACCAGCAGCCCGGGGATGGGAAAACGCATCATCTGGCAACGGCCAAATGTCTTCAGTAATAAACTGGCCAGTGGCATTAGTCCAGGGAACCCCATCAGAGGCAATGGCTCCACCAGGGAAAAGGACAGCAGCATCCATATTCTGTAGATCTTCTGCCGACTGATCCGGATCTAGAAAATGGAACACAATCACCGTACCTGGCTCACTTTCTTGGAGCTGCTCCACTTCTGCTGAACTCAGCTCTTTGCCCTCCAACTCGAAGCGAATGTCACCGCCCCAACGGGCTTCCCAACCTTCACCCTGGAATAATGCGGCTCCAATTGCCGTGGACGCTGCACCGTAGGGGTAAGCTTCCGTTGTAACGGGCAGCCCTTGAGTCTGGGCTTGTTTAATCAGGTCTACAATTGCCAGGGCATCTCGCCCACCACTGCTATTAAGGTGGCAGATGTGCATGTGCGCCCCAGTGATTGCTGACAGACCAATCAACTCCCCCATCGCTTCAAAGGAACTATTCGGCTCAATTACACTTGCGTAACGCACATGGGTAAAGGTGGGAACATTATATTTTGCAGCTAATTCGGCCAAGGCATAATACTCTTTACGACCATATGCTGGAACATAGCCTGCATTAATGCCAATACCAATGCTGCCCTCCTTGAGGCCACTTTCAACCATATCCAGAATTTTTTCTAGCTGCTCTGGAGTTGCCAAATTATTCTGCCATTCGGTATAGGAAAAAGACTCTTGGAAGAAGCCCAAGTTAGGTCTGGGGTCTAGACCGTGAAAGGCGGCTGCCCGAGCATATGTCCAAGCTGCAGCAGCCCCAAAGTTAATTGGGCGTCCTTCTCTCTCAGTTTCAGCATAGAACTGGCCGATGGGTAGCAGTCCTGACTCCAACTCCAAGGCAGTCGTCACCCCATCAAAGGCTTGCATCCATGCACCGGTTGGGGTCTGTCCGTGAGCGTGTAGGTCAATAAAGCCAGGCGCAACAATGTATCCTTCGGCATTCAGAGTTTTGTCCCCTTCTAAAGGCTCTTCGGAGATAGCCGCGATGCGATTGCCCTTGATACCTACATAGAGTAACCCATCCAGTCTAGTTTCGGGGTCTATTACCCTGCCCCCTTCAATCACTAAGTCATAAGGGCCAGACTGATTCGGCTTAAGGTCAACCGACTTAGCTTTTTGGGCGATCGCCGGAACAACAGATGTGGCCATTGCGCTAGCAGTGGCAAGCTTGAGAAAGTTACGACGGCTATTGGATAATTGTTTCATAGCTTTGCTTTAAGTGTGTTTCGAGAGCAACCCAGCTCAAGTGTGGTTTCCGGAAATTATGGCTACAATGTTAAGCCAATTTCTCTCAAAATAGTATAGAATAATTCCATTTAGAAGGAAAAATTTGATGGGTCAATTTTTCTCTTTTTCTAGTCTAACGTTAAAGACATAAGTCACTTACTCTTTATACAATCTTGATATTTTTCTAGTGAGACTTACACAACTTTTAACCCTAACCATCCTTTGGCTTCTCAGTAAAAAATCTGGCGTTGCTGAATCAAGGTATGAAAATAAAAATTGAACAATCTGAAATAGTTATTATTCAATAGTTTAGCAATTACAAAAAAATACAAATCATACCCAAAATCAGCAACGCCGAAAATCTGTATTAAGAGAAAGTAATTTTGCGATTACTGTATAACCGGATTTTATATGACTTTTGACTTTTGAATTTCTAATTCGACTCCAACTGTGCATTCAAAGTTTTCAGAATCCGATCGCGTGTTTCTTCTAAATGCGCCCTAGTATAATCATCCATTTTCTTACCCCGTTTTTTAATCATCTTCTGCAAATCTTTATCCAGTTGTCGCAGTTCATACCAAGCCAAACTTCTAGCATCTTCAGGCACCCTACGATTGCGCAATACCATTGAAATTAACAGCTTCAGATGTTCTCGTTGGAGGGAACGACGCATACCAGAAATCTCAACTGCACCCCCAGTTGGTTGTACAACTTCACTCCAAATAGTATTTTGCAGATTATCAAAAAGTTCTGGTAACTTCAAAACATTATCTGGCGTTGTTTTCAATTCCAAATCTCGTAGACGAGTCAAACGAGTATCAGAAAGGAGCGATCGTAAAATTCGCCGTTGCCGTAATAAAATCCGATCTTGAATTGGATAATCTAAAGGAAACACTACAACTGGACTCCCCCAATGTAACCAACGAGACGGTGCCAACTTATTCAGCAAATCTGGTGAGAACTGAAATGCCTCCTCACTAAAAACATATTTGTCTAGTATTTCTAATGCTTGACGTTGTTTTTCTACAGGTATTGCTTCAAACGGCAATTTACCATTAGCGTATTTTATACTTTCTCGGTTAAACGACTGACCCCCCACATACAAAGCAGCATCATATATTTGCCAGAAATAATAAGAGAATACCGTATTAAACATTACTCTGATATCGCTATAACTTTCATCACTTCTGGGAACGCGCTTTTCTAAACTTTTCCAAATTGTCCGAGCGTTATCTAACTGCCATTGAGCATAAATTAATGTGTTGCTACTGAGGTCATAAGTGTTTGCTGCTGGATCGAGAATATCATAAGAATCTTCATCCGTTGCATAAGATAGTTCTGGTTGTACTGCTCGACTCGCAATGTCTTGTAAAAATGCTTTTTCACCAATATAACTAGCTATTCCACTAGGTTTGTAACCATATTCAATCGCCCACTCATCATAAGGACCGACTACAACTGGAAAATAATCTCCTTGTGTTGTTCCCTGTGGCGCGAGGTTGACTGGTACATAATCCATGATAGATGCAACTAACCCTTTTGTGCGAGTAATGCTAATATCATTCAACTGCTCTGGTTCCAACATAGTGCTACCATGAAAGTTATGTCTGAGACCAAGAGTATGTCCGACTTCATGAGCAGTAAGATATTTTAAGTATTGATTGACATACTTTTCCATTTCTGTACTGTAAGGTCTGACGTTTTGCAAAACATCCATCCCTATTGCTCCCACTGCTAACTGTTGAGATGAGTTCCAACCAAAACAAAGATGTTCTGATGAGTGGGAGTTTGATAATAATGACTTCCGAGAATATAAATATTTTGCTTGTAGGGATTGAGGAATTATAGATTCTATATCGTTATTTTTGTTGGAAATATTTGCTTCTGCCTCAGTTTCTAGATTATCTAAATAACGAGAATACATATCTAAAACACAGGGATTATAACTTTTGCCATCTTTAGTTTTAAAAGCCTGACCTAAAGATTGATTTTGTAAAACCAGACTACCTATTTCTCCATATTTAATATTTCTAATAATTCCTGCATCTAGGATAATATCTGCATCTAAAATTTGCCCTGTTAATGGATTAAAACGAGAAGGTCCAAAGCCTTCAAACCAAGATTCAAAAGTAGTAGACCAACGAATTGTATTGTAACGAACATCTGCTGGGTCCCAACTAGCATTATCTGGCATTTGTTTGGCTTGAATAGCATTAACAAATCCGGCTTTTTCAAATGCTTTATTCCACATTAATATTCCTTCTCGAATGGCATCTCGATATTCGATTGGAACTGTATTTTCTATCCAGAAAGTTATCGGTTCTAGGGGTGGTGATAAAGGTGCGCTGGGAATTTGTTTTTCTAGATTCCATCTCTGAATATAACGGACAAAGGGTTGGCGATGATTATTGTCAGAAATATCTTGATAAGCACTAATATCATAACCTACTCTTTCATCTGCAAGTCGAGGAATATAACCATTATTTATTGGTAATTCTGAAAAACTGTAGCGAACTCTGAGATTAAAAGCACGACTATCTGGTACAGATTCTAAATATTCTGGGTAGTCTTCATTTAGGATACCATAAACTGACTCTAATTCTATATTTAAAGGAAATACTTTAGCATCACTAATATAAGATTTTTTCTCATCTATTGAGTAATCATAAGGTAAGTATTCTTCTAATGATGGTAAGTTTAAATCCCCTAGCAATAAATTTTCTAAATCAATTAGCATGGTTTGCCTTTCAGGATGAGTTTCTTCGATGGGTAGAGAATATAAAACTGAATCACTAAAAGAACGTTTTATTGAACGAGCTTGTGGGTCTAATTCGTTAGTTCTAAAATTGAGATTTGGCAGTACAAATTGAATATTATCTTGTTGTTTCCGTAACTGGAATACAAAATCTTTCATTGGTATGCCACTAATTAAACCTGCTTCACCAATACCTGATTCTAAAGTAATCACACAGAGGAAATTTTTATTCAGTTGTTCTTGTTTAACTTCCATTAATGTTTGACCTGTTTCTTGGTCTCGATAAAGGGTAAATATTCCTTCTAGTTTTTCATACCCATCAGGCAATTCTTCATCAGTATCATCTGTTATTTCCGCATTACTAATTAGTTGTGGTTTTTGTAAAATATTTACTGTTGAAGCTCTGGTTGTAGGAATGATAAATATTACCAGTATCAATGATAGACAAAATAGCAGTAATATGCTGATAACCTTAGTAATTTTTAGCATAATTATTTTCTCTAGTTGTTTTGTCTGTTTATGAGTTTTATTTTGCTTTAGCGAAACATTACCTCTGGTTTAACCCAGAGGCTTGAAATAAGGAATATTCTCTTTTTTTATCTCCTTAAAAGGGGGAGGTTTTAGACGTTTTTTTTTGGTAATTAATAATTATTAATTGTTAATTATTAATTACCCTACCTGATTTTCTTAACTTAGGTTTCCTGTTTTCTATAATAATTCAAAAATTTATCAATTGCCAATATCTTAGTAGTCAAAAAAGATTAATTTATTTTGAGCTAATTATTAATTATTAATTATTAATTGTTAATTATTAATTATTGAATATAGTCAAGTCAGGTTTTCCTTAAAATTAATAAGATCGCGATTCAATTGAAAGAATCCGATCTACCTACCCGATAATCTAATTGTACAAAATTAGCTGTTTCCGTCCAATATTATAATTAAATATTGAGTTATTAATACTCTTGTTAAATCTTTGAATCTTTTCCCATTTTACTTAAGTTAATAAAATTAGGTTTCCTGTTTTCTATAATAATTCAAAAAATCATCAAGTGCCAACATTTGATGGCCATAAAATATTAATTGATTTTGAGTTAATTATTAATTATTAATTATTGAATATAGCCAAGTAATTGCGACTGGAACGAAGTGGAAGGTTTGCGGAGAATTCCGGAACGGATAGCAATCTCAGAGATTTCACGAGATTGCTTCCCTGTCGGTCGCAATGACAGAAATACATTGTACTGTGTAATACCAATTACCATGCATTAATGCTATACTTTAGCTATACTTCAACACTTCAGTATTTACCAAAATTTAAAGTCTGTTTTTAACAATTATTAGTTAGTTAGTATAGATTATCGCTACTTTTCCTCTCCCCCCACCTCCCACACTCCCGTAGGGAGGTTCCATGGAACCTCCCTACAAGGTTTTAGTTGTGACGATGTGGTTTATCAATCATGTAGCGCTGTAAGTTAATAGGTGAGGGCTGAATGATTTTTACCGAAATATTGTGGTTTAAAGCCTCCCCTTGGATAAGGGATAATAAATAAAAATTTTCCTGTTCGTCAATCCTCTTCTTTTCAATAAGAGGTAATTCGCGCATTCTTAATTCTAAATTCTTAATTCTTGAAATTTAAGGTTTTTGCCAAGGAATAATATCATCTTCAGCTAATGTTTGAGAAACGGCGATCGCTCCGTAAAGATTCAGATGACTAGGGTCAGAAAAGTTACTATAAGTTTCTGGCCATGCACTACCTAAATCTCGAAAAACAAAATTAGAATACTCCCAAGATAACTGCTGCATATATTCCTGAAATTTTTGTTCATAAGCAGTTCGTACTTCGTCTAAATATGCTGTAGTTAAAGGCATATTTACAAAGACAAAATTAATCCCTATTGACTCAGTATACTCTAGTAAATTTTTCAGTGCTTTTGTTTGTTTTCCTGTTAATTGAAAGTCTGCATAATCAGCATCGTAGTCACCAGCAACTTTAGCATAATTTTGATAGTAATTTTCTGGTTCAAACTTAATGGAAATTGGCAGAAAACCATTGGGTTGAAACTGGTCTAACTCTTGAGGTTCTTCTGCTGCTAATGCCTGGTTTTCTTGCTGATGCAAAAAATCCCAATTTGTCGGATTATTGATAATTGACATAATTAAACTTTTGAGGCGATCGCGCTGCTGATAAGTAACTGATATTTCCTCAGTTTTTTCTTCAATATTTTTGAATATTTGTTTAAATTTATTCAAGCCAAAATTAACCGAAACGTGTGATATATTATTCCCAATTGCAAATGTGCCAGCATCCACTTGTTCATAACCTTCAGAACTAGCAATAATATCAAAAGTTCTATCGACTCTACCACTATTCAGAGCGCGAACTCCATCAGCAAAAATAATTAATTTTGGCAATTGTTCTGGTGGTAAAACTTGACGTACAATCAAATCTACTACTTGAGAAGTTGCTCCATTTACCCCAAAATTATAAATTCTTAAATTTGAATATCCTGAATTTGCTAAACTTTCCTCAAGCACTGTCGGATTAACTCCTCTTAATGCTCTAGAACTACCAACAATTAAAATATCTGGTGGTTTTTTTTCTACTTGTAAATATTGTTGATAACGAACTAATTGTTCATCTAATTGTGGGCTATTAAAAGTAGGATAAGTCGTTAATTCGGAAGTTGCATTTTTATCTAAAATTTCTTCTGTAGGAGTTTGACAATTCGGACCTTGACAAAAATTTCCAGACAGAGAAACATCTGGAATTCTTTCTAATATTCCACCTACTTTTAAATCAGTTTGAACTGTCAAGAAAATACCCAGAGCAGCATAAGCAATAGCAGCAACCCATTTACCATAACTACGAGTATTATATGTTAATGAATTAGTGATTTTTGTAGATTCTTCTTCATTAGGAATAAATAAACGAGAACCAATAAGTAATTGTTGGATACCTGTACAAAGTTGTTTTGTAAGTGTATACCTCTCAGGAAGTAACAGTTTTGAGTCAGTTTTTTCAGTCGTTTGTGGTTTTAACTTGAGGAAAACACGATCTGCTGTTTTGCCCAATAAAAAATCCATTTCTGTAGAAGCAGCAAACTCTGGAGTTTGTTCAGAATGCTGGCGACTTCTCCCAGTAAAATTAATCCCGTAGCGCCACAAAGGCAATTTTTGACCAGCACGACGACCGTATACTCTAACCCCATTAACTCCAGGAATTTCAAGTTGACGCAAGAAATTGACGATAATAGGTCCTACTAAAGATTGAGAAGGACAGGTAGGAGCTTCGCTCATAACGTGCAATAATTCTTGCTTGGGTAATATTAATACCCGGATACCTCCTGTTTGCAATCTTTGGTCGAGGTTGGGATTAAGTAATCTATTTAACAGAAAACTAATTGCTTCATGGTTTCCCTGACTTGCCAAAACTTTAGGACTAGCAGATAGATCGGGATTTTCCGATGCTGGTAAATTCAACCAGTCTATCCATTGAGGTGACTCTGATTTTTTATGGTTGGTTTCATCAAGAATACAACCATAGATGGTAGCTGCTTGGATACCTCTTGGTAGAATTTTTGCTAATTTATTAGCGATCGCCTCTTTGATTTTCTCTTTTTCTGGAGCTTGTTGGCTAGAATTATCAGTATTAGTGCAGAATAAATGTAAGGTTGATTCTTTTAAAGTAGCTCGAATATCCACTCCCAGGGTAGCCAACTTTTGTTTAAGCAACCGTTCAATGGCTGCTACATCCCCCCAACTCGCCCATTCCTGTAGCATTAAATTAGGTGGAGTTAGATCCACCCGCAACATCCAGTCAGGTGTCGTTTCACCCTGAACGAGTAGAGAAATTAAAGCTTCATGGAAATCTTTAAGCTTGAGGTCTCGTAACTTTTGGGTAATTGGTTCCGCCAAAAGAGATGGATCTGGACTATAAGCTGCTTCACAGGATACCCATAATATTTTTTGGGTTTTCAATTTAGAATTTTTACCAGCATCCTCTGATTTTGGGGTAGTTTCTGTTAATTTTTCCTTAAGTTGTCTTTCTCGAATATTGACATTTACAGAGACCCCTAACTCCCCTAAAATTTCACTCAAATAACTGGCAATTGCATCTGGATGGCCATATTCAGCTAATTTTTGAGAAGAAACTGTGAGAGGAGAATCTAGTAGATATTGCTCAGATTCTTTGACCTTATCTAGCTGTGTTTCTAATTTAGAATTTTGTGGTTCAGTGGGAGAAAAGCTCTCTGAATCTAACTGTGGTGATGAAAAGTTGAGATGGTTTAATGTGTCATTTGTCCAGATAGAATCCTTTGGAGGAGTTAACAGCAGTTCAGAGGCAATATTATCCTGGATATCCAATTTAGAAGATTGCCCAGCACCAACTTTGGTTAATTCTTCTTCAGGTAAAGTTTGACTACTAGGATCGTTTGGTGAGTAATTTTGAGGAGAAACATAATTAGATATTAGGTCGGAATTAGTTCCTGAATCATCGGAATTGGCAGGAGTATTTACCCTCTGACTCTGAGTTGCTACCTTATTACCATCAAGTTTTACCGTCCAGTCAGGTCGCCTCCTTCCTAAAGTACGGCCACACAGAAACATCTGGTAAATCCGAGGTTGATTAGGAGGTAATAGAGACTCTATATCGATCTGACTCAGTGCCTGGGAAAACTGACTTAGGGCAAAGTTCATTTCGGGACATTTTTCGGCTTCACAGAGGATATGTAAATGATTGCCCCGCAATCTTACTTGTACCTGTACTTCTGGAAGTCCCAAGGCTTTCTGTGCCCAAATTCCTAGGGGGGATCTATTTTCGGTCGATATTATTTTATTCCCTTTCATCTTCTCCTTAGTTTGGGAGACTCCCTTGATTGGCCTAACTATTCATTGGTGACATTTTGGAATTTGACACTCCACGGGATAAATCCGCGTGGATTCTGTTTGCGTCAGCATTGCGGAGCAAAGGTTGTTAAAACAGGGGATAAATCCGCCTGTTTTAACTTCTCATCAGTTTAGGGACTGTCATTGACCCCTACCTGAAAATCAACCCCATCCATTACAGATACAGCTTTCTGTTGGCGAAGCCTGCCGGAGGCATAGATTTATAGGACATGAAAAACCTAACCATTGACCAATATTTTGAGAGGCATTCCAATCGGCATTACAAGTATAACCATCAACACCTGTGAAAGTATGCTTTACCCGTTTACCTATTACACCGTTACGATGGTCTGACTTACTGGTATATGGAGCGGGTACAGACTCTACTGGTACACCTGCTCTAACAGCTTTGTAGCTAGTAAATAACTCTAACTGATAGAAGGCCCAATAGTCTCGGTTTTGACTAGCATCAGACTTGATTTTCTGGCGCTGAAGTGACGATTGTCTAATGCCCGACAAATCCTCAAACCGTAATCCCATATTATAATCTTGGGCAAATTGTACTAATTGCTTGGAAATTACATGATTTATATGAGTCATAATTCTACGCTCACGTCTTTCTATCTCTTTGACTTTCCTAAGCTTTTTAGATTCTTGGAGTAAGGAGCGTAACTTTTGATATTTACGCCTCAAACTTTTTACTTGTTTACCACTCCAAAACTTGCCAAAACTATTGGGTAATCCTGCTACTGCAATATTATTTTGTCCTCTATCAACTCCAATCCAGCCATTAACTAATTCTGCATCCGGAACATCCATAGATACCGAAATTAGAGCATACCAAATACCTTTTCTAGATTTTGAGATTTTCAGAGACCCTAAGAGCGCCTCTCCATTAATAATATGAGCTAAAGTTTCTTGGTGTGAAGCTGAATGAACTGCCAGAGGTATTCGTTTTTTCTGGCCACGGTATAGACTCAGAGAAACAGTAAATAAATTACCTTGACGACTAACCCTATATCCTTGGTTATTGAGTTCTATTGGTAAGCGTTTAAATTTTTTTACCTTAGTCTGAGCGCAGGTATTACGAATAGTTTGGTTAATCCACATTGAACCTATTTCCACATGATGAAAATCTTTGCTTGTATACTTGCGACGCTCTGATTTCTCGACCCTGAGCAATGTGTTAGCCACTTCAGTATTGAGCAAAGTTAATCGCTCGAATTCAGCAGCCTTACAAGCATTAAGCCGATAAAAAGGTAGTTTGAGTGTCAAAGTTAATTTACTCATAGGATAATGATAAGATAACCCTACACACTTGTGTAGGATACTACGAATGGGAATCCCTTGGCTCATATTTCATCGAGGGGTTAAAACCGCCTAGCTCTCATCTTCTTAGCTAACTTTTGTAGCGTATCAATAGAGATAAAGAAAAGCTTTTTGCTCAAATCAGTAGAATATTGCTAAAAATTATAGGTTAACTATTATACTATAAAATATAGACCAATTAGCATTGAGTCATCAGTCTTTCTTATTTGGCTAATCTATTACCTTAAAAACTAGGTAATCTACCTAGTATTACAAACTTTATAGGCAAGTATAGTCAAATATAATTAGTGGACTCAGTTAACAAAAAATATTATTCGGAAAATATCCGCGCCTTGAAGTCTGAAAGTATATCAATGAGGTAATACAAATGCAATCTTTTCGAGAAAATTCTTCTGAAAATCCTACACTTACAACCCCTAGTTGGAAAATTTCCTCAGATATTGTCCTTAGCTTGGCCACTGGTCCTGTTGTGCTGGGTTTGTTGGGCAATAAAGCCATTAATGAGTTATTATCAGAAGTTGGAATGTATAGTGAGGAAATATTCCGGGGCGATCGCCTACCAATGCTTAATTTTCCCCAAAATCCATCTGAGTCATAATTTTATTTGATTTTATTTTTATTAGGACTTACAAACACAAAACCCGGTTGCTAAGATAAATCCTTGGTTTGAACATATAGATATCTACAAAAAAACAAGGTTTCTTAGTTCTCTTGGGTAAGTCCTGTTTATTTTAATCAAGAAGCTTTGAAGAAGTCAGAAGTTCAATTTATCAAAATAATTGGAATGAAGAAGCCTTCTGGTATCAATTATCACTACTGTCTCCCATCAGGCATACCATTGAGGCTACTTTTAGTATTGATTAGTTGATTCACTCCCTAGTCGCATACAAGGTCTTAAATTATCACAAATTTTTGACTATAGTGGACCGTTTCAACTAAAATAGTTGATTAGGGAATCAGCTTCGGCAGGGGCGGGTTTCACCATAGGGACGTTGCATAAGGGCGTCCGTACAACGAGTTTTCACATTGAGTCAGATCAACCCGCCCCCAATGATATCACGCACCGTCCTAGGGGCGGGTTTATGTAAATCTTAGAGTAAGCATGAAAGTTTCCGTTGAAACCCGCCCCTACTATTGCACCATTTTAAATGAAAAAATCCAATAGGTTAAACATTGCTCCTTTCCTTTCCATCCAGTTGTTAAAAGCAAGTACATAATTCTGGAGTCTCTCAATGACCGAAAATTTATAATATTGGGAAAAAACTATAACTAAAGAATAGTCTCAAATATTAGGAAAACATTAATAAAATTAGTATCGTACTGGTGTAGTGATGTAGTAATTACAAGTGTTTTGACAGTTTAATGTGGGCTTTTAGAAGACTAAATTTTAACTATACTACAAAAATAGGTAAGTCTATAATTGAAATATTCTTAAAAGTAATGTAACAAATTTTTGGGCAGTATAAAAAAAACACTAATCTCTCGATGTTTAAGGGAAATTTGAGAGAATATTTATAAATAAAGACTAACTACTCTTGAGCCTATGCTTTCCCTTATTTGCTCCTCTCCTGCAATAAGTGGAACCAGGAAGTAAATTTCTTTTTTATTAAAAAGTTGGATAGGAAAATCTAATTAGCAATTAGGGAGATATTAACTATAGATTAAACAAAAAAAATATTACTACAGGCTATTTTGAGACATTGGTACTGTTAAATCCCGTCTAATGGGGAAACAGTATCAAAAAATACATTTATTTTTGATGTTAGTAGTTACAGAGGAACAGGTAATATGAATTCACTATTACACTCAGAACAGACAATGCTAGAATCAGGGTTGAAAAATGACCCGATGACAGCTTCGGATCGGTTTCTGCGTAATCGAATTAAAATAGTTGAAGATTTGTGGGAGTTGGTGTTAAGGCAAGAATGTGGCCAAGAATTGGTGGATACACTCCAGAAGATGCGCTCGGCTCATTCTCCAGAAGGACAAGCTCCTAATTTTATAGGTTCAGAAATTGAACAACTGATTGAACAACTAGAACTCAAAGATGCAATTAGAGCTGCCCGGGCTTTTGCTATATATTTTCAGCTGATCAATATTGTAGAACAACATTATGAGCAAAGAATTCAACAACTAGCTTATTCTCACAACAACAGTTCAGGAAAACTAATCTTTAAAGACGATGTAGCTAAGGATGGTGAGAGTTGTTCGCTGCGGGTTGGAAGTATACCAATATGGAACGATAACAGAACTAAACCAGAAGGAGAGGGTACATTTCATTATCTATTTCCTCTACTACAAACTCTCAATGTACCATATCAATTAATTCAACGATTAATCGATAACTTAGATATCCGTTTAGTATTTACAGCACACCCTACAGAAATTGTTCGTCGTACAATTAGAACAAAACAACGACGCATTGCCAAAATTCTCCAAGAATTAGATCGGGTAGATGAAAGCTTTTCTGAACTACAGGTAAATGGAGAAGAGGAAAGTTCTTGGGTTTCATCTTGGGAAACAGAATCTCTCAAAGAACAGTTAACAGAAGAAATTCTTTTGTGGTGGCGCACAGATGAACTACACCAATTTAAACCTACTGTTCTAGATGAGGTAGAAACTACTCTTCATTATTTTAACGAAGTTTTGTTTGATGCTACTCCCCAACTGCATCGTAGGTTTAAGCAAGCATTACATAGTTCTTTCCCTTACCTGAAACCACCAAGTTACAATTTTTGTAAGTTTGGTTCCTGGGTGGGAGCAGACCGTGATGGAAATCCTTTTTGTACACCACCGGTTACTTGGCAAACTGCCTGCTATCAACGTCAGATAGTCTTGGATAAATATATCCAGTCTGTCGATCGCCTGATAGAACTTTTGAGTTTGTCTTTGCATTGGAGTGATGTTTTACCAGAATTGCTGGACTCGTTAGATCGCGACCATTTGCAAATGTCAGAAGTATATGAGAAATGGGCAATTCGCTATCGCCAAGAACCTTATCGCTTGAAGTTGTCTTATGTGAAAAAGCGTTTAGAAAATACTCGCGATCGCAACTTGCGTTTATATAATGGTGATGAAGTTCAAAGAGAAAAGGAAGTTCTCTCTCAACGTCAAGAAACAACAGGTATTTATCATTCTAGTTCAGAGTTTCTAGCGGAGTTGCAACTAATTCAGCGTAACCTGGAAGAAACTAGCTTAAACTCTAGTGACTTAGAAAATCTGATTTGCCAGGTAGAAATTTTTGGTTTTAATTTGGCGCGACTTGATATCCGTCAGGAATCTTCTGTACATGAGGCTGTAATTCAGGAAGTTACTGAATATTTACAAATTTTGCCTAAACCTTATATAGAAATGTCGGAAGCAGAGCGGACTGAGTGGTTATCAACAGAGTTACCTACTCGTCGCCCTTTAATTCCTACAGAGTTACCTTTTTCGGAGAGAACTTGTGAAATTATTAATACTTTCCGAATGCTGCGACAACTACAGGTAGAGTTTGGTCAAGAAATTTGCCAAACTTATATTATTAGTATGAGTCGCGATGTTAGCGATCTATTGGAAGTATTGTTGTTAGCTCAAGAAGCAGGACTTTACGATCCGGCGACTGGTGCAAGTAGTATTCAGGTAGTGCCTCTGTTTGAAACAGTGGAAGACTTGAGAAATGCTCCCAGGGTAATGAACGATTTATTTAAGTTGCCTCTATATCGAGCTGCACTTGCTGGTGGGTATGATAAATTGCCAGAAGAACCAAAGTCTGACTTAGAAACTCCTTATTTGCAAGAGGTGATGTTGGGTTACTCTGATAGTAATAAGGATTCTGGGTTCTTGAGTAGTAACTGGGAAATTCATAAGGCTCAAAAAGCTTTATATAAGATAGGTGAGGAATATGGTATTGCCTTACGGATATTTCATGGTCGTGGTGGTTCTGTAGGACGCGGTGGCGGTCCTGCTTATAAAGCGATTTTGGCTCAACCTGGTAAGAGTATTAGTGGTCGGATTAAGATTACTGAACAGGGTGAGGTGCTAGCTTCTAAATATTCTCTGCCTCAGTTAGCAATGTCTAATTTGGAAAATGTTACTACTGCGGTGATTCAAGCTAGTTTGCTACATACGGGGTTTGATGAAATTGAAAGCTGGAATGAGATTATGGAAGAGTTTGCCGTGCGATCGCGAACTCATTACCGAAATCTGATTTATGAACAAGAGGATTTAGTTGAATTTTTCTATCAAGTTACACCAGTTCAGGAAATTAGTCAACTACAAATTAGTTCCCGTCCAGCTCGTCGGAAGAATGATAAGAAGAAGACAATTTCTGGTTTACGGGCAATTCCTTGGGTATTTAGTTGGACTCAAAGTCGCTTCCTCTTACCTGCTTGGTATGGGGTGGGAACTGCTTTACAAGAGTTTGTGGAACAAGCACCAGAAGAACACCTGAAACTTTTGCAATATTTTTATCTGAAGTGGCCGTTTTTCACTACTGTTATTTCTAAGGTAGAGATGACTTTGGCTAAGGTAGATTTGCAAATTGCTCATTATTATGTGCGAGAGTTATCTAAACCAGAAGACAAAGAACGGTTTGAGCAGTTGTTTGAGCAAATTGCGACTGAATATCGTTTAACACGGGATTTAGTGCTACAAATTTCTGGTCATGAGCGACCTTTGGATGGAGAACCAGACTTACAGCGTTCTGTACAATTACGGAATGCGACTATTATTCCTCTGGGTATGTTGCAAGTGGCGTTGTTGAAACGTCTGCGCCAGCATGATACGGGTACCCCTGGTGTAATTCATTCTCGTTATAGTAAGAGTGAGTTATTGCGTGGTGCTTTGTTGACTCTTAATGGTATTGCTGCTGGTATGCGGAATACAGGTTGATAGGTAATGGATAATGGATAATTGATAATGGATAATGAAAGAGTTGGCTGAACTCTGAACAAAAAGTAAGCTTTTTGTAAATAAAAAGTTTTCAATTTAGTACAATAATTTCCAACTATAAATAATTATCCATTATCAATTTCCTCTCGACTTTAATGAATAGCACTTATATCAAATCCGGTGCTAAACAGTTATATATTGCTTAAGTTAGGAGGAGTCAGGAGTAAGGAGTCACGAGAAAGAAAGTATTTGAACTATTGAATTTTTAAATCCGTATTCAATACAACATCTGTCAGTTGAGAAAGTAATTTTGCAATTACTGTATAACCTGATTTTATATGACTTCTGATATAGAATCTGGTAGAAGAGTCGTCCGCAGCGACGAAGCGGAAGCAATCTCAGGGGTGCGCGGAGATTGCTTCCTTCCACTCCGTTCCAGTCGCAATGACTTAGATATAGTAATTATCCGGATTTTATATGACTTCTGAATTCTAAATTCTAAATTCTAAATTCTAAATTCTAACTTCCTTATCCCAGTTCATCTACTACTAAACGTCTGAGAATTTCTGTTACTTCTGCTGCCATCCGAGCATCTATTTCTACTGCTTCTTTATCAAAATCTCCTAACGCTCTTGCACCCCGCAAAGTCATAGCTATAGACTTAACTTTTCCCTGATATTCAAACTGAGTAAAACAAGTATAAGTCAGTTCTGTACGTTGACGACTGCTGCTATATCCAAAACCTAATTTAGATAAAATAACAGGAGATTTAATACTACTTTGAATCCCCAATTTTTCTAGAGCAACATCCACATAACGAGCGCTATCTTTGCCAGCATTCCTAATAAAAGGTTGCAAATTTTTCCAAGACATTCCTGGTAGTTTTGCTGGCTCTGGCAAATGATAATACCACCCTATCATTGACATAATTCTAGTTAAGTCATAAGCAGTAACAGTATTTTCTCCTGTTTGGTCTTCTCGCTTTTTACTTTCTGATGCTGCACTTAATAAAACTTGATTGTCTTGCACAATTTCGGGAGACATAATAAATGGTTCTTCACCATATAAACCTTGAAATTCTGTATGATTATTACCTGTAATTTCTTTCATCCATGATTCTAAACCTACATAGGTTTGGAAACATTTCAACATTGCTGATAAAGCATTAGAACTACCGACTTTTTCTGCGTAAGTAACTATGTCTTCTACAACTTGATTAAACTCTAAATTTTTCCCATCACCTCGAACTTTGCAAGTATTAATATCGCTATTAAGGGAACAAATTACATTTAAAACTGGAATAATTTTAGTTGAACTCCAATATTGACATTTATCCAGAGAATTTCTACCTAACCAACGAGATTTAAAGGGTCCCCCTGCAGTACCAGCTAGAGAAATACAGGCTTCTTTAATATCAGAATGAATAAAGCTAAGACTCTGTTCATCAATGTTAGGTAGTTCACCAACATGGGGAAAAGCTTTTGCTCCTGGGATAGCTAAACTAGGCAGAATTTTTAAATGTTCTGGATAATTTTCTACCTGGTTTTGATAGGGAGAATTTTTAATACCTTTATCTAGAATAGCTAGTTTATAACCATTAAAACCAGCTTCAGCTTTTAAGAAGTCGTTGTAGACTTTTTCTCTGTCCATTGCTAGTAGTAGAGTCAAGGCTTCTTTTTGACCAAAATTGCCAAAAAAGTCTGCCACCATATTGAGAATTTGGTCGTTGATATCTTCCATAATTTGATTTAAAAAGCGGTCAGCGGTCAGCGGTCAGCAGTCAGCAGTAAACGTAAGACCGGGGATTTAAACCCAGAGCTGCTAAAAGCTAATCCCTAGTTAACTTTCTTAAGTAATATTCCTACTATAACTATAACATTTTTCATTTTTGCGAAAATAATACATTTCGGCTGCAAAAAGGCAACAAATCAACTGGAAATAGGCAACAATTTGATAGTTTTTTGTAGCCTTAGAGAAATGAGACGTTTTATTACATTTAAAACCAAACTACTATATATTAAAATTACCTCTAGTTTTTCCTGATTATTTTAAGTAATGAAAATTATTATAGTGTATTGAAAAATATTTTAAATTAATACCATGTCCGTTGGTATTGTTGGTGTAAAATACGGGGAAATATCTACCATATTTAATTTTAGCTTCTCTTAAAGCTTCTTCAAACTTTGGTATTCTTTCTTCCTGACCTTCGCCCTTACCGAAATAATTAATAATTAAACAATTAAATAATTAGATAATTCACGCCTTGAAGCCTCCCCTTTCAAGGGAAAAAAGCGGTCGTTTGCGGAGCAGTCAGTCAGGATGAGATGGCGAGGAAACCCGCTCTTGCAGAGCCGCTCCGCTTTATATGTCGGCGACAGCCGAAACGCCATATCTAATCGACCAAGAAAAATAAATCTTTTCCTGATTCGTCAATCCTATCCCTTTTAGGGAGAGGTAATTATCAATTATCAATTATTGAACGGACATGATATAACTTGATTAATCGCTGATTTTTTTTGATAATTTAAGCAGAGTAAATATTCGCAGAAAATTTTTAAAATTATTACTCCTAACTTAGTAAATATAATGGTTAGCTTACCTGAATTATAACTCTTAGCCACTATCGAAATGTTAAAACTGAAATAGGATTAGTATGTATAGATAATTTGACAAAACTTTAAAGTATGCTCAATTTACCACAGATTTCCTCTTTACCCCTGCTTAAGTCCAAATACTCAGCAGGATTTATATTTGGCTGGGCAATGATACTAGCGATCGCCAGTGCAACTGTAATTTATCAACTGAATAATCTGACAGAAGAGAGTGGCAATGCTAGACTACTCTTGACTAAATTAAAGGAACAAGTCAGCAGACTTAATTCTCTAGAATGGGAGGGAATTTCCAAAGGTGAAATTGACGAAAATTTAACAGAAGAACTTGCATAAAATAGAGAAAGCACTGACATTATTATTGCAGAAATTAGGCAACTTAAAGAACAGGATAATCTCAAGAAACTCTGGGATTTATATATCATTTATGACAATATAATGAACCATTCTTGGGAACTAATTGCTCAGAAAAAAATTGCCGAGGTTAAACAAATTAATGCTTTTCAAATTGATGAAATTTTCGATGAGCTATACGCTGAAATTAACATACTAGAAAAAAGGTATGCAAACAAACATAAGCAGGCAAGACAATTTGCCGATGTAGGCACAAGCTTTGCTTTAACTATGGCAGCCTTTGTAATTGGTATTTTATCCTATAAATATAGTCAAAGATTGTTGAATAAAAATCAACAGTTAAAAACTGCCTTAATCGATCTTGAACAAGCACAAGACCAATTAATTCAACGGGAAAAAATGGCTGCTTTAGGACAACTAATTGCAGGGGTTGCCCATGAAATTAATAACCCTCTTGGGGCAATTCAAGCCTCAGCAAATAATACTGATAAGGCTTTAAAAGAATTCCTGAATGAACTCCCCCATTTACATCAACGTCTTAGTCCTAAAGAAAAAGATAGCCTTTTTCTCCTCATCACTCAAGCACTCGAAAGCCAACCTTCAATTGACTCTTCCGAAGCTCGCGCCCTCAAGCGTAGAATTATTACCCAACTTAAAGAGCATGACATTGAAAATGCTAGATATATTGGGAATCTCTTAGCAGACATAGGGGTTCCCGAAATATCTAATTTGTGGTTGCCCTTGCTTAAAGGTGAATATGGAGAATGGGCGATCGAGTTCGCCTACAATTTGGCTTCCTCCTTTTCTAATAATCAGATTATTCTCCGCGCCGTTGAACGCTCCTCTAAGACAATTTTTGCCCTCAAAAGCTATGCTCGTTTTCAACCCAATGGCCAAAAGGAATTGATAAACGTTGTTAATGGGCTAGAAACTGTACTAGAAATTTATCACAATCAACTGAAACGGAGTATTAATGTGATTCGAGATTATCAGGATATTCCTAAAATCTGGGTATATCCAGACGAACTAATTCAGGTCTGGACAAATCTAATTCATAACGCAATTCATGCTATGGAATCAGGAGGGACACTGACTATTAGCACCCATCAACAGGAAAATGGCGTTCAGGTGATTATCAAAGATACCGGATTAGGAATTCCCCCGGATGTACTGCCCAAAATCTTTGACCCCTTTTTTACCACCAAGTCAGCAGGTGAAGGGAGTGGTTTGGGACTCCATATTTGCCAGAAAATTATTGACAAACATCAGGGATATATAAAAGTGGACAGCCAACCCGGAGATACTGTATTTTATATAGGGTTGCCCCTTGGTAACTCTTAAACTTTCTAATTATAAAGTATCTAGAAAGGTGAAGTATGTCTGAAATAGCAATTATTTGTGTTGATGATGAAATGCCTATTCTCAAAGCTCTTAAAGAACAACTCCAACGTGGGTTTGGCAACAAATATATTTATGAGATGGCCCAAAGTGCTGAAGAAGCGTGGGATGTGATTGATGAGTTGGAAGAGGAAGGCGTGAAAATTTTGGCCATTGTTTCTGATTGGCTAATGCCTAATACCAAAGGCGATGTATTTTTAACTCAAGTTCATCAACGGTTTCCAGAAATTGTCACCGTGATGCTAACTGGGCAAGCTGACGAGGAGGCTATTGAGCGGGCAAAAAAAAAAGCAAATCTTTATGCTTGCCTCTATAAACCCTGGTCAGAGGACGAATTACAGCAAATTATTAGTCAAGCTTTAAATAAGTAGAATATGAAAGG
Organism: Dapis hubbardiae BLCC-M172; assembly: GCF_050016015.1. Classification (NCBI taxonomy): domain Bacteria; kingdom Bacillati; phylum Cyanobacteriota; class Cyanophyceae; order Oscillatoriales; family Microcoleaceae; genus Dapis; species Dapis hubbardiae. The sequence goes on along the minus strand of NZ_JBNHEQ010000224.1, from coordinate 29,936 downwards.
AGTCATTATTTGTGTTGATGATGAGTTGGAAATTCTCCAGATTTTAGGGAGGCAACTCAAGCGCAATTTTGGCAAAGAATATGATATTGAGTTAGCTAAAAGTGGTGCAGAAGCTCTTTCTCTTTGTGCAGAATTGACAGCAGAAAGCTTACCAATTCCTGTGGTAATTTCCGATCATAATATGGAGGAGATGGATGGGGATACTTTGTTGATTGAACTTCACAAGCTTTATCCCAAAATGTTAAAAATTATGCTGACTGGTCAAGCTGATGCTCATTCGGTAGGGAATGTTGTTAATGCTGGTGCTTTATACCGCTACATCAGTAAACCTTGGGATAAAGATGATCTAATACTCACGGTTACTGAAGCTTTACGAAGCTTTGCTCAAGAACAAAAACTTGCTGAACAAAATGCTCTGCTTAAGGAAATGAATGCTAGGTTAGAAAGCTCTTTATCACTGCTATTATCGACCCTGGAAGCAACAGCGAATGGCATCCTTGTCCTAGATAGTTGCGGAAAAGAGGTCATTTTTAATCAAAAGTGTGCTGAAATTTGGGAGCTAGATGCCTCAACTGCAATAAGTGATAGCCACAAGCTAATTGATTTGATTTTAGCAGCTTTGATCAAAGCAGATGCGGACAGCTTTCAAGCATTACTGATGCAAAAGAATATGAAACTACGGGATTTATTAATATTAAAAAATGGTAGAGTTATTGAATATTATTCCCAGCATCAAAAATTATCAGGGAAAATTGTTGGTCAGGTCTTGACTTTTCGAGATGTGACTAGAGAAAAGCAAAAGCAAGCAACAATTGAGTATCAAGCATTGCATGATTCTCTAACTAACCTGCCAAATAGAGCTTTATTCGATCGGAAACTTTCTGAAGCGATCGCCCATGCTGCTAAACGTTCAGAAATTATGGGGGTAATGTTTCTAGATTTAGATCGGTTTAAGCAGGTTAATGATACATTCGGTCACTCAGTAGGAGACTTATTGTTACAGACAGTTTCTCAGCGTCTTGCCGTTTGTTTGAGAGAAGTTGATTTGATTGCCCGTTGGGGAGGAGATGAATTTGGCATTATTTTACCACAAATTCACTTTCGAGAAGACGTGATCGAGATTGCTGATAGATTGATGAAAGCTATGCAGCCAGAATTTATCTTGGAAGGTCATCACTTTAATGTCACAACGAGCATTGGAATTGCCTTGTATCCTCACGATGGTTTAGATAGTAGCACATTACTTCAGAGTGCTGATACGGCCTTGTACCAAGTCAAGAGAGCTGGGCGTAACAATTATTGTTGAGGCTAATATCATGTCTCGATGAACAATTATAAATAATTAGGGAGGAGTCAGGAGTCAGGAGTCAGGAGTCAGGAGGGAGATTGGGAGATGGGGAGATTGGGAGATTGGGAGATTGGGAGATTGGGAGATGGGGAGATTCGGAGATGGGGAGATGGGGAGATGGGGAGATTGGGAGATGGAGAGATGGGGAGATTCGGAGATGGGGAGATGGAGAGATGGGGAGATTGAAGTAATTATAGAATTATAAACATATATCGTATAAACAGATTCTATCTGCAATTAACCGGATTTGATGTTAGGAGGAGAAGAAAGAGAAAGTTTTTTTATTTACTTTTTGATATGTCATATAAAATCCGGTTATACAGTAATCGCAAAATTACTTTCTCTTATAGCAACAGCCAGGGCGATTAGGACATAGACTGATGATGAATCAAAGACCACGGAAACACTTTTCCAACTGTTCCCTGTTCCCTGTTCCCTGCTATAATACAGATGTTAAGCATGAATAGGAATTGAAAAACTCATGCTATTCAAATCTTTTCTTTCTCCTGACTCCTGTACGGGCGTTAACGATAGTTATGCGAAGCTAACGGCCGTTTCGCTGCGCGACATGAAACGCCCCTAGACTTCTGACTCCTAGAGCGATACGATAACTAATTACCCGGATTCTATATCACAACCTATTTAGGATTGCTATACTAAATATTATTGCTCCAACTGGTTTAATGACTTAAATCACTAAAACATAGAAATTTAACTCACTACTTAATCTCCGTTTAAACACCGAAAAAAGATGCACAAATCACATACATAACTGAAGGAGAGTGTCAATATAAAAATATAGGGAGTCGAAAGAAATACTAATTAATTTTCCCTCAGCTCCTAGTCTCTATAGTAAAAGGATATAGAATCATGCTATTTAACAAAAATATAAGAACTACTGAAAATCATCCCATTAATTCCGAGTCAGTAGCAAAAAGAGCAGAAAATCCAGCTAATTCATCTAAAAAACAGTCCAAGAGTTGTTTACATATGATTTGGTTAAAAGATGAAAATGGAAATTTAACCGCACATTGGACAACTCAAGATTAAAATATGTTAATTAATCCTTCAGGACTTATACCATGTCCGATTGAACGCTTATAATTTAAGATAGTAGGGGAGTAGGGGAGTAGGGGAGTAGGGGAAAAATTAAAATATATCCTCTCGATCGCGAAATATTTTATTTATACCTAATCATCCGGACATGATATTACGCATAACCGCCATGTCTAGTAGGGGCGTTTGCGGAGCATTCCGGAACGGAAATGGCCATGTGCTAACGCAAAGGTCTGCTTTATATGTCGCGCAGCAAAACGCACCTACAGATAGCCATTCGCCGCTACAGATAGCGTATTATTTAATAATTTGCGTAAGTCCTGTCCTTTTTTTGAGATGACCATAATATCACAATAATTGGCGATCGCTCCTAATTATCTTAGCGATCGCCGATTTTAGTTAAAACCTAAACTGAGTCCGGAATGTACTAACCCAAATAGTATCATTAACATCATCGTGATTCGGATTAGTAATCACAAATAAACCAGGAGTCAGAGAAATAAAGTCATTAACTTGAAAACGATAAATTGCCTCTATATGTATAGATGTATCATCATCCTTCAAGGCATCATCATCACCCCCATCAGTCACAATAGGAGGCACCCCAACCATTAGACCACCCATATTTCCTTCTCTAAATAAGTCTGGGAAGGCAAAATACAACATTCCATTAATAATAGTCACATCATCATCATCATTATCATTGCCAGTTTCAGGTCGCGCCCAGGTGGAACCAAACCAACCTCCCACTTCAATCTTTTCATTCACTCTCCAATGAGCTTGGAAACCAACGTTATCAGCAGTCGTAGCTATTCCATCAAACGGGTCTTGAGCTTTAAAACTACCAGTACCATTAGTAATATCAACCCCATCGTCACCCCAATACTTACGCACATAACCTAGAGTAAATGCCAAGCTATCTGATGGTTCAATCACAAGTTGACCTAATGCACTATAAGCACCATTGAATGCACCCGCACCTTCTTGAGGATTCGCCGGATCGTCTGCTAAGTAAGCTACATTTACTTGAAACTTGTCATTAAATGCGTAGCTAAAACCAACACCTGCATTAGCTGGACCTCGGAACATGGTAGGGTCGCGTCGTCCAAATCGAGAGATAGTGCCATCCCCTTCATCTGCAAAGGGTGTTAAAACTACAGAAACGTCATCTAGGTCAACTCCAATAGGACCGATGAGAGCTTGGGCGCGTTCGCCAATGGGAAACTGATAGAACATCAAATCAATACCAAAATCATCACTACCATCACCTTCATCAATAGAGGCAAGAGTCATTAAGGTATTAGTGAGTTCTGGTTCGCTCAACTCATTAAGATTATTAGCTTGTAGACGAGTGAAGAGCAAATCTTCTCCAGTAAAGCTAGTCTCAAACTCTAGCCTAACACGATAAGAAAGAGAGGTCTCGGTTTTGTCATTGCCAGAAGATTCTCCACGGCCTGATGCTCTTTCTCCAAAGGTATCATTTAACCAAAACAGAACTTCTCCATTGAGTTTGGTGGTAGTGGAAAATTGGTTGCTTTCTAGTTCGGCGGTGCGTGCTTCTAATGAATCTACACGACCGCGCAATGCTGCTAGTTCGGCAGCAAATTCTTCTTGTAAGCGTTGCAATACAGCTAAGTCTTCCCTGGTAACGAGGTTAGTAGTTGCTGCTGCAATTAATTCTGTAATTCTGTCTAAGCAAGCATTTAATCCGGCAGCAAATTCAAAGCGAGTCATGGCGCGGTTGCCTTTGTAGGTGCCGTCGGGATAACCTGCGATACAACCATAACGTTCGACTAATGATTGTAATGCTTGGAATGCCCAGTCTGTAGGCTGCACGTCTGATAATTGGGAAACAGAAGTTACTTGATCTATTGTTTCTTCTGCTTCTAGCTCAGATACACTGGGCATTGCTAATGAGGGGTCATCCATTGGTAGGGGACGAAATGCCTGGGCGATTTGTATTGGGGGGTTAGCCTGGGCAGGATTGGCTATAAATAATGTGGCACTGAGAATACTAGGGGTATATTTTCTAACTTTATTTAAAAAAATTTTCATTAAGTTTTCTCACACCTATTAATTAATTGTTCGTGGTATCCCTACTTAAGTAAAGGATAAAAAGCAAATAAAATCCTAGCTGACTGCTTTACAAGGCTCGTCAGAAGATATTTACTGATTGAGTTTGTTTATTATTAACTCTTAATTTGGAATTGTCAAGTTTAAAAAATTAATGGCCTCGGAATTTACAGCAGAGTAGGGGAGCGGGGGTAGGGACGTTGCATAAGGGCGTCCGTACAGGAGTAATTTTTTTTGCTCAACTATGCGCCTAAAATGCTAACTTTTTGATTTTTCGGGAACCGTGCATAAAGAGCTGAAAACTGGGTACTTTTTGCAGACCTAAAAAGTCTAACACCTTTATCTGTAAATGCTTTTATAGTTAATCAGCAGAGCAATAACTATTTAACTGACACAGCTAAAATAGTGGATTAGGTCATTTAGGTGCAGGGTGGGGCGGGTTAATCTAAATTTAATATTAAGCCTAATTAATTTAACGCGGAAGCCACCCCTACTATAGATAAATGTTTCAGCATTTTTAGGTCTTGAAAAAGTACAAGGTTTTCGTTCTAGCGAGCTTAAAAGTTAGGATTTTGGGTTGACTATTGGCTGAAAAATCAAGGGATAATTCTTCCTCTTACCAGCTCTAAATTTCCTATTCATTCTGACTCCTGACTCCTGACTCCTGACTCCTACCCTCACCCATAAGACTTTTTCAGGAAGCCCTAGTTATATAATTATCATTTTAGTAAACGTAAACCACTTAATGTTACTAAAACTGTAGACCCTTCATGACCGAGTACCCCAAGAGGCATATTGATATTTCCAGTAAAGTTAGCGACTAATAATAGGAAAATAAAGCTAATAGCAAAAGTAATATTTTGCTTAATAATACGATTAGCGCGACGACCTAAATTGATAGCTTCTACTAATTTTTCTAACCGATCTGCCATTAACACAATATCTGCTGATTCTAAGGTAACATCACTACCTGCATTACCCATAGCAATACCAACTGTAGCTAGGGATAAAGCGGGAGCATCATTAATACCATCTCCTACCATTGCTACATTTCTATTTTGTTGTTGCAGGCGCTTAATTACTGTTAATTTATCTTCGGGTAATAATTCAGAATAAACCATATTTATACCGAGATTTTGAGCAACACTATGAGCAGTTTTTTGATTATCTCCTGTCAGCATAGCTATAGATTTAATATTCATAGACTTGAGTTGATTTATCATTTGACCAGCTTCTAAACGGACAGTATCAGCAACAGATATTAAGCCAATAATTTCTTGTGATTGTGCGAGAAAAATAATTGTTTTCCCCTCTTTTTGGAGGCGATTACTTTCATCTAAAAAGTAGGAACTAAAGTTATTTACTTCTGACTTAATCAAATTTTCTTTGCCCACTTTAATAATTTCATTATCAACAATACCTGTAATTCCTTCCCCAGTTTTTGCTTTGATATTAGTTGCTTGTTGCCACTGAATATTTTTTATAATTGCTGCTTGAGTAATAGCTTTTCCAATAGGATGTTCAGAACAAGATTCTAGGGCAGCAGCTAACTGTAAAACTTCATTTTCTGACTTACCTTTTTTAGGGATAATATCAACAACTTGTAGTTTACCAGTAGTGAGAGTTCCTGTTTTGTCAAAGGCGATCGCTTTGACTTCTCCCATCATTTCTAATTGAGCACCATTTTTAAATAAAATTCCTTGTCTAGCTCCATTAGCAATGCCAGATAGTAAAGTAGGCATAATTGATGCCATTAAAGCACAAGGAGAAGCAACTACTAAAAATATTAAGGCTCGATAAATTGTCGTTTCCCAACTCCAATTTAATAAAAATGGTGGTAAAATTCCGAGCAATAAACCTGAGATAACTATAACTTTGGCGTAAATTTTCTCAAATTTTTCCACAAATCTCTGAGATGGTGGAGTTTCAGTTTTTGCTTGTTCAACTAAACGAATTACACGCTGAATTAAACTACTTTCTGGAAATTTATTTACTTGTAGTCTTAAAACACCATTACCATTTAATGTCCCTGCAAAAACTTCATCTCCTACAGTCTTATCAACGGGTATAGATTCTCCTGTAATTGGAGCTTGATTAATGGTACTACTGCCTTCAATAATAATACTATCAGTCGGGATAAGTTCTCCAGGTTTAACTAAGACAAAATCTCCCACTTTTAATTGATTAACCGGAATTTCTGTTTCTTGATTATCGACTATTAATCTGGCAGTATCAGGAGTAATAGCCATTAATTTTTGAATATTACGTTCAGTTCGTTCCATAGCAAAAGTTTCGAGAGCGCCACTAATAGCAAAAATTAAAATTAGCACTCCCCCATCAATTATTAAGTGATATTCTTGTTGCCATAAGCCTAAAGCAGCAGCTCCCAAAGCAGCAACAATCATCAATAAATCAACATCTAATTCTTTTTCTGACCAGAGAGTTGTTATACCTTCTTTAGCACTTTCATAACCCCCAATTACATAAGCTGTTGCTAGAATTAATAGTGCTAAACCAACCCAATTAATTTGTAAACAAAAGCAACTAAAAAAAATTAGTACAGCACAGGTTCCCGCAGCAAATGCTTCTGGATAATATTGAGCAATTTGTAAGTATTGAGATAGAGAAAAGTTTTTCTGATTCATAGGAATTCAAGATGGTTTTGATTAGATTTTTTTCAACATATAAGTAGGTATGTGAAAGAATTTACCGGGTAATTAATAATTAATAATTATTAATTAAATAATTGAGGTTAAAAGCCTCCCCTTTTAAAGGGAAAAAAAATAAATTTTTTCCTGATTAGCGTCAATCCTCTCCCTTTTAGGGAGAGGTAATTGTCAATTATCAATTAATGAAAAGTATGTCATTGCGACTGGAACCCATTGGAAGGTTTGCGGAGAATTCCGGAACGGATAGCAATCTCAAGGGTTTTAGGTGCTTTAACATTCCATTACATAGTGAAGTTTATTAGCGCCGACTACTTAGCAATCCTAAATAGGTTGTGACAAACCAAAGTAGGATTAATCCCATTTTATTCGCGGGATAGGTTAATATTCTCAGACCCATTTCTTAATCATTTTTTAACCTAATCAGCGAAAATCTTCAATGAATTTTGATAATATAATAACAACGATTAATGAAAAAATAAGTCATTAATTAATTAATTATAAAGAATTCTTTTTAATTAATAAAGGTTCATATTAAATTAATGGCCACAATTTCCCCTAATCAATTGCTGACTTACAGTGCATTCGGTGGTTGATGAGGTACAGTGGCACTAGCTTTTTTAAATGGTTTTTGAAGTATCGAATCAAGTTGTCATTATTAAAATTATTGAAAATTTTTAGTATTTAAGGAGGTTGAGATGGATTGGAAAGTGAATGACACTGATGAAAAAATTATCTCTCCTAATCGCATAGATTGGAAATTTGACTTTTTCAATGAGTCGAGTAACGGTCTAATTAATATGGATGAAGTTAGGCCAACAGTTAATGATAATAGCTCCTATCCTTTATCAGAAACAACAGTTGGACAAAAGGTTTGGTTAGTTGGTTTTCAGGGAAAAGGAGGAATTAATCGCCTCTTAGGGATGGGGCTAACTCCAGGAGTTCAATTGCAAATTATCAGCGCCCAACCTAGTGGTTCAGTTTTAGTCGCCATAGAAGATAACCGGATCGGTGTGGGTGCGGGAATGGCTAACAAAATTTTAGTGAGTAACCAGTCTTTAACTAAAGGAGAAAACATAAAAAATCAAACAAAGACAATATTGTTGCGAGAAATGCCAGAGGGAACTGAAGGCCGAGTTGTGGGTTACAACGAAGTCAAACGAGGCTATAAGAAAAAACTGTTGTCGATGGGGATGACTCCTGATATAAAATTTAAGGTGATTCGGGTAGCACCTTTCGGAGACCCAGTAGAAATTTTAGTCAGAGATTTTCATCTGAGCTTACGCAAAGAAGAGTCAGATGCTTTAATAGTTGAGCTTGTTTAGATGGGTAGCTAAATTCAGGACTTACGCACCAAGCGCCATCTCTTGGTCGATTGGATATGGTTAGGTTTCCTCAGCATCCCTCCACCGCTATCTTGTAGGGGCGAATGGCATTCGCCCCCTACCGATAGGGTATTGTCTAAGAATTTGCTTAGGTCTTGTAAATTGTGGGATTCCACCTTGTAGGGGCGAATGGCATTCGCCCCCTACTACGCGGAAGTTAAAAATTAAAAGTCAAAAATAAGATTTGATAGGGCTTTGTTGTCTGAAAGTAGCAATATAGTTCTCGGAGTTGCTCCGCAGATGCACTTGATAACGTGCGCAAACTACTGTAACTATTGTCCAATAGATGAAATAGTTCCCGGACTGGCTCCGCAGATGCAC
>NZ_JBNHEQ010000224.1:10826-20987 GCF_050016015.1 Dapis hubbardiae BLCC-M172 | reverse complement strand
GATGAAATAGTTCCCGGACTGGCTCCGCAGATGCACTTGATAACGTGCGCAAACTGCTGTAACTATTGTCCAATAGATGAAATAGTTCCCGGACTGGCTCCGCAGATGCACTTGATAACGTGCGCAAACTGCTGTAACTATTGTCCAATAGATGAATAAAACATCAATCTATAGAAAATTATGGGCTACTTTTTCCAATCATAACCAAAACCTTGTAAGGGCGGGCTATTCGCCCCTACTGTTACCTATCGAAACCAAAACTGCTGTCAAAACAAGTTATCAATTCTAATCTTCAAAACTAATGCTTAAACCAATTATTGCCCTCATTGGCAACCCCAATTGTGGGAAAACAACTCTTTTTAATGCCCTAACAGGATCTAACCAACGCACAGGTAATTGGCCTGGCGTAACTGTAGACCGCAAAGAAGGTCAGTTTACTTACCAAGGAAAAGAAATTACCCTAGTAGACTTACCTGGAGTTTATTCCCTTGATGTCGAAGAAGAGGGAACAGGAATGGATGAACTGGTGGCGCGGGATTACCTCCTGTCCGGGGAAGCAGATTTAATCATCAATATCGTTGATGGATCGAATTTGGAGCGTAATCTCTATTTAACAACCCAAATCATGGAGATGAGGCTACCAATGATTATTGCCCTCAATATGATGGATGTAGCGCAAGACCGAGGTATTTCTATCAATGCCGATCTCTTACGAGAACGATTAGGGTGTGCAGTTATCCCAATGAATGCTTCTAGAGAAGAAGGAATCAAACCCTTATTGGATACAGTAGGTAAACTGGTGAAAAATATCAGTCGATCGCCTAGTTATGTCGCTTATCCAGCAGTGATTGAAGATGCTTTAGCTGAATTGGTTCCCTACATTATTGAACATAGTAGCAAACGGATTGTTGAACCTCGCTGGACGGCTTTAAATTTACTGCAATATGAAGACCGAGTTGCCCCAGAATTAGGAGGTGCAGACTTGGTGAAAATTGTGGTGACACACCGTCGCAAAATCCATCAGGTATTGGGAGAAGATATTGATATTATTATTGCTGATAGCCGTTATGGTTTTATTCGTCAATTAACCCAAGGAGCTACCGAACGCATTGGGGAAGCTAGTAGTACAACTTCCGATCGCTTAGATCGGATTGTTCTTGATCGCTGGCTAGGGGTTCCCATTTTCTTATTGGTAATGTATGTCATGTTTCTCTTTACCATCAACGTCAGTGCTGCTTTTATTGATTTCTTTGATATTGCTGCGGGCACAATTTTTGTTGATGGTTTGGCTAATCTTCTGGAAGGAATGGGTACGCCAGGGTGGTTAATTGCTCTCTTAGCTGATGGTGCTGGAGGTGGTATTCAAACTGTTGCCACTTTTATCCCTGTAATTGGGTTTATGTTCCTGTTTTTATCAATTCTGGAAGATTCGGGATATATGGCGCGAGCTGCTTTTGTGATGGATCGATTAATGCGGTTTGTGGGATTGCCAGGAAAATCTTTTGTACCGATGTTAGTGGGGTTTGGCTGTAATGTTCCGGCAATTATGGCTACACGGACTTTAGAAAATTCCCGCGATCGTCTGATGACTATTATGATGAATCCGTTTATGTCTTGTGGAGCGAGACTTCCCGTGTATGCTTTGTTTGCAGCAGCTTTTTTCCCCATCGGCGGACAAAATATTGTCTTTGGACTCTATCTTTTGGGTATTGTGGCAGCAGTTTTTACAGGACTTGTGATGAAAAATACTATTCTCCAAGGAGAAGCAAGTCATTTAGTTATGGAGTTACCACCCTATCACCTGCCCCGAATTAAAGGAGTTTTAATCCGAACCTGGGAACGCTTAAAGGCATTTTTGTGGAAAGCTGGCAAAATAATTGTTTTGATGGTGATGGTTTTGGGATTGTTAAATTCTGTTGGTGTAGACGGTTCTTTTGGCAACCAAGATAGCGAAACATCTGTTCTCAGTAGCACCAGTCGAGCAGTCACTCCCATTTTTACTCCCATGGGAATTACAGAGGAAAATTGGCCTGCAACGGTGGGAGTTTTCACTGGAGTCTTTGCGAAAGAAGCTATGGTGGGAACCTTAGATTCGATTTACGGACAATTAGCCAAAGAAGATAATCCTGATGCAGAAACTGAGGAAGAGGGTTTTAGTTTCTGGGGAGGTATTGGAGAAGCATTTGCTAGCATTCCCGCTAATTTAGCTGATTTACCAAATCAACTACTCGATCCCCTGGGGTTAAATATTGGGGAGACTCAAGATGTAGAAATAGCGGCTGAGGAACAGGAAGTACAGTTAGGAACATTTGGAGCTATGGCGAGGCGGTTTGATGGCAAAGTAGGAGCATTTTCTTATTTGTTATTTGTGCTGCTCTATTTTCCGTGCGTCTCAGCAACGGCGGCTGTTTATCGAGAAACTAATATGGGATGGATGCTGTTTGTAGCCTTCTGGACAACAGGATTAGCTTACATTGTAGCTACTGTCTTCTATCAAATTTGTACCTTTGGACAACATCCTGGTTTTTCCTTTATTTGGATCGTAGGTTCATTGATATTTACGGGTGCTACTTTGGCTATAATGAAGTTAGCTAAACCTATTAGATTAAGAAGTCAGGAACAAGTTACTTGAAGAAGGAGTCATATCAGTTATCATATCATGTCCGGTTGAATAGTTATAATTAAAGTTTGTAGTTGGGCTTTAGCCCGAACTATAGATGGGCTAAAGTCCAACTACGAACAAAAACTTTTTTATCACTGATTATCCGCACATGATATCATATCAAATCCGCTGGCTACGGTTCCCGATAAATCGGAGTGAATAAATTCGACCATCTCCAAAAGAGTGAAAACTCCTAGTTTGTGGAGGGTTTGGAGACCAAACCCCTACGGCTTTAAATTCTACCGATACTACCGGATTTGATATCAGTTATCAGTCAGGAGACAGAATACAGGAGATAGAATCAATTGGTTGTGGATTCCCAATAGATGTCTCCAAAAATCCAAAATCAAATCAATTCTTATCCATACAACGCTTCTGAGATTGATGACCTCACGTCAAAACCAAAACTCTGTAGGGGCGTTTTGCTGCGCGACATATAAAGCGGAGCTTTGCGTTAGCACATGGCCATTTCCGTTCCGGAATGCTCCGCAAACGCCCCTACTGTGGTCTACCGAAATGAAAACCACTGTAAATTATCAATTACTTTCCCCTATTCCCTATTCCCTATTCCCTATTCCCTATTCCCTATTCCCTGATTATGATTTTAACTGATATTCAAGTTTATTTAGAAAAATGTGGCAAGATATCCTTAGCTGAGTTAGCTTTGCATTTTCAGATGGATGCTAATGCTATGCGTCCCTTACTCAAACGACTAATTCATAAAGGAAGAATTCGTCTGATGACAGGAGAAAAATGTACTAACTGCTGCAACTGTGCCTCAGAAATGATTGAATTTTATGAATGGGTTGGGTTAAGCCATTCGTAAGGATTTCCTGCGGAATGCTGCGCAAACAGCAGTCAGCTATCAGCTTCATTACCAAAAAATGAGGGTATGCGCCTCCCCTTTTAAGGGGATGAAAAAAATATTTAACTCAGTATTTCAAGCCTCCGACTTTAAGTCGGAGGTTCACTGATAACTGATAACTGATAACTGATAACTGAAATGACCTCTAGTCTAGTAGTGGACTGACACAACTAATGGGTGTGCATTAGGGCGGTTCGGTGTAAATCTTAGAGTAAGCATCAAAATTCGGTGTTGCACAATAATGATGAAATATGAAAGTAGATATTTTTGGATAACTCTTTCCTCAATATATGTAAAGTTGAAAATTTATTATCATTCTTTAATGTGCAACCCCCAAAATTCTAGCTAAAACTCGCCCCTACTATGGCACTATTTTAGATGAAACAGCCCACTACTGGACTAGATACATCTATATCTTTAATCTTTCTCCCTGCTCTCTACTCCCTATTAGATATTTTGCTCCTCCGACCATTTCTTTAACTCTTCTAAAAACCCGATCGCTGTTCTCCCAAAATCAGTTATCTCATAAGTTACGGCAAAAGGCTTGGTACTAACTACGTTACGTTTAACCAAACCATCATCCTCCATTTCTCTTAGCCTTTGAGTTACCATCTTTTTACTCGCTCCGCCAACTTGACGAACTAGATCGCCAAAACGTACAGGTTTATCCTTCAGATGCCAAAGAATAGAACCTTTCCATTTTCCGCCTACAAACCTCATTCCGCGTTCAATTGCGCAAGGTCTAACACAAGGTTCAATTGCCCGTTTGCGACCTAGATCGTCCATTTCTATTTCAATTTTAGAACTCATTCTTCACCTGGTTACTAAAAGTATACTGGTTGACTATACTAACTTGATTTTATATATTTTAATCATGGCAGTAACCAAGAAAAACAATTTCCATATTTCAAGCCTCCTGTTTCACCAGGAGGTACTGATAACTAATAGCTGAAATGACAAATACTAAATCAATTAAGGCCAACTAATGAAAACTATTCTCTTAATTTTAGGTAAAGAAACTAACGAATTTGCTAAAGGTAACTATAATCAAAGTCTTTTTACGATCGCAGTAGAAACTTTAAAAGCTGGTTATGAAGTTTTGACGACTATTGTTGAAGACAGCTATGATGTTCCAGAAGAAATTGCCAAATTCAAACAAGCTGACGCAGTAATCTTTCAATACCCAGTCTACTGGTTCATGATGCCAGCATCATTAAAGCGATACATGGATGATGTCTACGCTTATGGTGAATTTTTCGCCTTTAGTGGTGGTGAATATGCCTCGGGTGGACTAATGAAAGGTAAAAAGTTTATGCTCTCTACTACCTGGAATGCACCCCTAGAAGTCTTCAATAATAATAATCCGAATAGCTTTTTTGCAGGGCGATCGGTAGAAGAATTGTTGCTACCAATGCGTAAATCCCAGGAATATTGTGGTTTAGAGGAGTTACCTCATTTTTCTTGCCACAACATTATTAAAAATCCTCAATTTGAGTCAGATAAAGACCGGTATATTCGTCATTTAACTAGAGTTTTTCTTGATCCATCCTTCTAGAAAAGCAGACGTTCAAGAAGTATTATCTATATCAGGAAAGCTTCTGGGATATTGAGGTTTAAGCTAATTTCGAGATTACTGAGAATTTGACTACTTAAAAGGCGATCGCTATTATAATGGCAATAGGCAATATGCCTTTATTAAATTTAGCGATCGCCTTTCCCTATTTACTTACTCTATGAGCATAATTATTTTTGGCAGCATCAATATTGACTTAATTGCAACGACTCCCCGTTTACCGACTCCAGGAGAAACTATTAATGGCAACAACTTTTTTACCGCAGGTGGTGGTAAAGGAGCAAACCAAGCTGTTGCTGCTGCTCGTCTTGGCATTCCGACGAAAATAGTGGGGCGGGTGGGAAATGATAGTTTTGGGCAACAACTTCTGACAAGTTTGCAAACTGCTAATGTTGACACAGCAGGTGTGGTAGTTGATGAGAATATTCATACGGGGGTGGCGGTTATTACGGTTGATGCTCTTGGAGAAAATAGTATTATTGTTGTTCCTGGTGCTAACCATAGTATTAATAATACAGATGTCGAACGGCTGAGAAATTTGTTATCGGATGCCACAGCTTTACTTTTACAATTGGAAATTCCCTTAGAATTTGCTATAAGTGCTGCAAAAGTAGCACAAGAAATGGGGGTGAAAGTTATTCTCGATCCAGCACCAATGTCAGTAAATTTTCCCAATGATTTTTATAGTTTGATTGATATTATTACTCCTAATGAAATTGAAGCAAGTCAACTGGTTGGGTTTGCAGTAAACGATCAAGAAACTGCTACTCAGGCAGCTATTGAGTTATGTCGGCGTGGTGTGAAAAATGCTGTGGTGAAAATAGGAGCTAAAGGTGTTATTTGCGCAACTGCAGAGGAAACATTTTTTCAACCTGCTTTTGTAGTAGAAGCGATCGATACTGTTGCTGCGGGTGATGCTTTTAATGGTGGTTTAGCGGCAGCGTTAGATACGGGTTTGTCATTAAAAGAAGCTGTGAAATGGGGTGCTGCTGCTGGTGCTTTATGTGTTACGAAATCAGGCGCTCAACCTGCTATGGCAGATAGAAAAACATTTGACAATTTTCTTTTAAGAAGGTAGTTGCGTGACACGCCTAAAATACTCTGCAATAGTAGGGGCTGGTTGTAGAAAGTTGCTCAAAAGGTAAGGAAGAAGTAAGAAGGAAGAAGGAAGAAGTTTTAAGAGAAGAAAAAACCTTTATATGGCGGTAGATATTTCCCCAACTTTTACACGCTCCGATACAAACGGACAGGATATCACTTCAAAGGGAGTGGATTCGATCTTAAAGCGCATAGTAGGGACGTTCCATGGAACGTCCCTACAAGGTTTTGGTTGTGACGATGTGGTTTATCCATCAGCAAAAGCGCTGTCAAGCAACTTTATCAACTGCTCTATAAAACAGATAAAATATTCACTAAATCTTTATATGTTATTGAGTATTAATATGTTATATTTAAGGATTTACTCCTAAATGTTTCTCTGAGCATCTGTAGATTGTGATGTTCATCACCCTGAATTATTAACTTGCTTCACTTTGTTGTAGTTGAATAACTCACTCCATCACTTCCCAAAAATCACCGTAATTTTACTCAGAAGTCACTGCCACAACCAGAAAAAGCTGAGATGATTACAGTATAGAGTTAATTAACACAAAAGAAATATTCAATATTTGAAAATTCAAAGGAGATATGAAATGATTCAGACTAATTCTAAAAAGAAATATGTAAATATTATGGAAGAGATGGTTGCACAGGAAGTAAATCGGAAAATGACGCTGTTGCCTGAAAAGTTGACAAAATATATTAAGCGAGCTGATGTAGAAACCTATGCACTAAATCGTCTTCCACCATTATATGCTTCTAGTAAGGAAGGTTTACAGTTTCAAATAAAAAAAGCCCAAAAAGATTATGAAAAAAAGATTGCTATGGTAGTAAGTCATGCTTTTGCTGCGGTACAAAAAGATATTCTTAGAAAATCAACTCCTTTATTTAAGGAGGAAATCAAAAAAGTAGCTTCTGCAACAGCAACAGCTACTTCAGAAAGTCAAAAAAGTGCTAATCAAAACTATAGTTCGCGTCATAGTCACTACTATCGCCCAGGGTGCGCTAGATAATACTATTTCTCAAAAACTTTTCTACATTTTATTGAGTAGGAGATTCAATAATTAATAATTTTCATGTCGGCGACAGCCGAAACAATTAATAATTAATTATTACCTCTTATTAAAAATAATAGGATTGGTTAAAAGGATTTTTTTTGTTTTTTTCTCCTTGAAAGGAGAGGCTTGAAACCTTGATTTTTCGGTAAGGGAGTAGAGGAAAATAAACATAAAAATAATTAACAATAATTTGCTAATAATTAGCCAAAATATTATTTATTCCTGTTAATTACTTAAGAATTGAAGTTTTATCTAAGTAGAGCATTAATTTATGGTAGTTGGTATCATACCATTTTGAAAAAAGAATGTTACAAAAAGGTGCATCTTAATCATAAACGCTTAAAAATACCCGATCCAATTCATTTCAGAAAGTTATCTCTATTATTTCCCCATTGTTTTCAACATTTAGTCTTTATTGCTTCTTTCTTAATTATACTATTTGTCAAAAAAATTCATTAAATTGGTATAATACTAAATTTAAAAAAGGTAGTTTAGGTGGTGTTTCAACAATTAATAATTAATAATTACCTCTTTTGATCAAGAAGAGGATTGACCAAAAAGATTTTTTTCTTTTTTCTCCATAAAAGGAAAGGCTTTATACCTTGATTGTTCGGTAATAGACTTTAGGCTTGATAGCTTTCAGCATTCCGCTAAAATCAAAACTATTAGTTTTAAAGAATTTGAATTTTATTAATATCATTACACTTTTTTTTAGTGCTATAGGTTGGAGGTACTAGATTTTTAGGAGAAGCAATTTGTCATAATTTTAATTAAAAAAGGGAATAGGGAATAGGGAGTAGGGAACAAGAGGAAACTTGAAAAATATTCTCTCTCAACAGAAGAAAATTTTTATTATGCTTAATTAATGAAACTTGATATTAATTCTCCGTATATCTGTGGTAAAAATATTTGTCTATAAAACTACTTCAACCAAAACTATATAACCAACCATCCCGACCACAAATTCTGACAATTCCATCCCAAACAATAGGAGTAGATTCAAAAGAAACTTTACCAGCAAATTTGCCAGCTTCTTCTACTA
This sequence comes from Dapis hubbardiae BLCC-M172, assembly GCF_050016015.1. Classification (NCBI taxonomy): domain Bacteria; kingdom Bacillati; phylum Cyanobacteriota; class Cyanophyceae; order Oscillatoriales; family Microcoleaceae; genus Dapis; species Dapis hubbardiae. The sequence goes on along the minus strand of NZ_JBNHEQ010000224.1, from coordinate 12,689 downwards.
TCAAACGAAAAAATTCTCCCTTGTTATTAGGTAAAGCATTTTTATCATTAGGTTGAGCAGTTTCCCAATTCAAATTAAACAGATAAACTCCATTATATCCGGCAGTTACTAATTTATTTCCATCAGTAAAAATTGGTGTTGAAATAGAAGGTCCTATTTTCTGCTTAAATACAATTAAAGGAGTATCATAATTAAATTTTTTCAAAGGTCCTTTAACTTGATTTCCTGTGGTTAAATCTTGTGAACCAATATATAGATATCCATCAATAGCATTAGTAGCAAATAATGCTGGAAATTCACCATAATTATTATATTCATCATTCAATGCTACCGACCCAATAATTCCTCCTAACCAACTATTAAATTTAATATTACCTGTAGGTAGGAACCATTCGACACTTTCCTGGGGTGTTTTATTAGGATTTAATTTTACTACTCCACCATTTCCCGGAATATATTGTTTCTCAATAGCACAAAATAATTTACCCGATTTAGAAATAGCAACAGTACCATCTAAATCTGAACCTGTATAAAAATCCCAAACTATCTTTTTACTCTCAATATCAATACCATAAATATGACCGGAACCTGCTGCTAAAAATATTTTATTATTGAGTCTAGCAGGAGATGATTCTGAAACAAGATTTCCCCCTTGTCTTCTCGCATCACTATCTACATAAAGTTTGACTTCAGATAATATTTCTGGCTGCTTAATACCAGATTTAATTTTAGCTTTATTGGCAGAACTATTAAGAAAATAACCAATAGCATTTTCCCCAGCATTGAAAATTAAACCATTTCCCAGTGGCAAAGCAGAACTATCATTATCTCGGCTATAACTACGAGTTTTTCTAATATTAAGTTGCCAAATTTCTTTGCCAGTTCTAAAAGAAATAGCCCGAAAACTAGGAGCAATTCCTTTTTTTGGTCTACCTGTTCTACTCCCTTGTAAAATTACGATGCGATTCTCTTCATTAGCAGTTTCATCAATATAAATAGTACCCGAACCTTTAATCACATCATCAAATTTATATTGCCAAACTTCCTGATTATTCGCAATATCTATTTTGCGTAAAAGATAGTCATAACTGCCAATAACTAAATAAGTTTTTCCCCTATCTTTAGTAATAGTTGGTTGTCCCGTCCATCCAGCTCCACTCCATACTTTTTTGGTTTTACCAACATAAGTTACACCCGTTCCTAGTTTAAATTTATCTAGCACTTGAAAATTTTCTGGTGTACCACGATCATAAAATCTTCTTTGGTCATTTCCCAAATATGTTGGAATTAATAAATCAATTTCTGGGTCGAGATAAGCAAAAAATTCTTTAACTTTATTTTCTAATAAATTTTCTGATAAGTTGAGATTCATATATTTTGACAATATTGGCGCAATTCCCATTCCTAGGGAAAATTGCATAGTGAGTTTATGGAAATTTCTTCTTGAGTAATTCATAAATTATTGGGGAAGGAAAAAATAATTTCAGTTATCAGTTTTTAAGGTAAATTTCTTTGGCTAAAAGAAGATTTATGTGAGGTAAATATCTGGTCTATTCCCTCTGACTAAAAATAGCCAAAAATCAAATAGCTTTGCTGGGAAAACTAGCAGTTATTTCCAGGAGAACGAAAAAGTCAAAATATTTCATTTTGCCGAAGATTTGGGAATTAAGGTCAACATATATTTATCTCAGTCAAAGAATGCTTTTTTCAGTCAAATATTTAGTCTATTCCCTCTAACTAAAAATAGAAAACAATCAAACAGCTTTGCTGGGAAAACTAGAAGTTATTTCCAAGAGAAGGAAAAAGTAAAAATATTTCATTTTGCCGAAGATTTGGGAATTAAGGTCAACATATATTTATCTC
>NZ_JBNHEQ010000224.1:0-10726 GCF_050016015.1 Dapis hubbardiae BLCC-M172 | reverse complement strand
AGTCAAAGAATGCTTTTTTCAGTCAAATATTTAGTCTACTCCCTCTAACTAAAAATAGAAAACAATCAAACAGCTCTAGTTTTACATCTAGGATATAGAAGGCAAGCAAAAGCATTTTTATTATTCAATAAACAGTGAACATTAGAATTAAATTATAAGAGTTTATATAAATAAAGTCAAAAAAATATTGTAAGGATTCAGCTTTTCCAGGGGAATGCTACGCAATTATAGACTAATAGACATCTCCAATAATAAAAAATAAAATCAATTATTCCATAGAAATCATCACTTATTTCCTCCGACTCTCTACTCCTTACTCCCTACTCCCTCTTTTTACGTTATAATCTTCAGGAAAGTTGATTATCCATACTTAAAAACACTCAGATAATTGACAATATTATCCGTAATTAAGGGAAACATTAATATGACTAATCGTTTAGCTAAATCCCAAAGTCTTTATCTTCGCAAACATGCAGAAAATCCTGTAGATTGGTGGCCTTGGTGTGAGGAAGCTTTAGAAACTGCGAAGCAACAAGATAAGCCGATTTTTCTATCAATTGGTTATTCAAGTTGTCACTGGTGTACTGTTATGGAAGGAGAGGCATTTTCTGATGAGAAAATCGCTCAATATTTGAATGAAAAATTTTTACCAATTAAAGTAGATAGGGAAGAAAGACCTGATGTAGATAGTATCTATATGCAGGCATTACAAATGTTAACTGGACAGGGTGGTTGGCCGTTAAATATATTCTTAACTCCTGATGATTTAATACCTTTTGTTGGTGGTACTTATTTCCCTGTTGAACCTCGTTACGGACGACCAGGATTTTTAGAAGTTTTGCAAAAAATTAGAGGTTTTTATGACTTGGAAAAAAACAAACTTCACTCTTTAAAAACGGAAATGTTAAATGGTTTAAGGCAGTCAGTTTTATTACCAGAAGCAGAAGATTTAAGCGAAGAAGTATTACAAAAAGGTTTAGAAGTTAGTACAGCAATTATTAGCGATCGCTACTCTCAACAAAGTTTTCCCATGATGCCTTATGGTGAAGCAGCTTTACAGGGAACAAGGTTTAATTTTGAATCTCAATATAACGGCAATGAAATTTGTTTAAAAAGAGGATTAGATTTAGCTTTAGGCGGAATTTATGACCATGTTGCGGGTGGGTTTCATCGTTATACGGTAGATGCTACTTGGACAGTTCCCCACTTTGAAAAAATGCTCTACGATAATGGTCAAATTGTTGAATATTTAGCTAATTTATGGAGTGCAGGATATCAAGAACCAGCTTTTAAACGGGGAATTATTGAAACAGTAAATTGGCTAAAAAGAGAAATGACTGCACCTGCCGGATTTTTCTATGGTTCCCAAGATGCTGATAGTTTTACTACTCCAGATGAAGTCGAACCAGAAGAAGGAGCTTTCTATGTTTGGAGTTATAAAGAATTAGAAAATTTATTAACTTCGGAAGAATTATCTAAACTATCAGAACAATTTTTTATCACATCTAATGGCAACTTTGAAGGAAAAATTGTCTTGCAAAGAAAGGAAGCAGGAGAGTTAAGTGAAACTGTAGAAAATTCTCTATCTAAATTATTTGAAGTGCGGTATGGTGCTAAACCTTTTAATCTAGAAACTTTTCCACCAGCAACGAATAATTACGAAGCAAAAAATAATAATTGGTCTGGCAGAATTCCCGCAGTAACAGACACTAAAATGATTGTTGCCTGGAATAGTTTAATGATTTCTGGTCTGGCAAGAGCAGCTACAGTATTTAACAACTCAGAATATCTAGAATTAGCCGTTAATGCTGCTAATTTCATCACCAAAAATCAGTGTGTTGATGGACGTTTTTATCGGCTAAATTATGAGGGAAAACCTACAGTAATTGCCCAGTCAGAAGATTATGCTTTGTTTATTAAAGCATTGCTAGATTTACAGCAAGCTTCGATTAGTTTAGAAACTTCATCAAATGGTGATTTTTGGTTAGAAACAGCAATTAAATTACAAGATGAATTTGACGAATTTTTATGGAGTCTTGAAGCAGCAGGTTATTACAATGCTCCTACAGATGTTAGTGGAGAATTAATATTACGAGAAAGGAATTATATTGATAATGCAACTCCGGCAGCAAATGGCATAGCAATTTCTAATTTAGTACGTCTATCTTTGCTAACTGAAGAATTACATTATCTTGACAGAGCTGAGTCAGCCTTAACAGCTTTTAGCAGCATAATGAAAAAATCTCCCCAAGCTTGTCCGAGTTTATTTGTCGCCCTAGACTGGTATAGAAATCAAACTTTAGTCAGAACTTCTGAAGTAGAAATTTCTAATTTAATTACTCAGTATTTTCCTACTGCTATTTATAAGAGAGAAACTGATTTGCCAGAAAATTCTGTAGGGTTAGTTTGTCAAGGTTTGATATGTAAAAAACCATCTTTAAGTCAACAGGAATTATTAGAACATTTAGAGCAAAGTCAAAATCGTTGGGCGAAAATTGATAATTAATAGTGGGTAATGGATAATTGATAATGAAAACTATAGTGTTTTCAAATGAGATGTCAATATCTCAAATAAAAGCGCTATATCTCTAATTATTAATTATCCATTGTTTTATATTCTTTACCATTGCCCATTGTCCCAAACCTCCATAGCTTTTTAATAGCAGTCTGTTTCCACATCTCAAATAAAAACGCTATATTTCTAATTATCAATTATCAATTATCCATTATCCATTATCCATTATCCATTATTTTATATGTTGAGTAACGCATCTTTAAAAAAGACTGGCTCAGGATGGGAATTTGCCAGTGAGGAAATTTTAGAGGATTTTCTTTATGAACATTTGGAAATTTTACTAAGTTTGAATGTCTTAGACAGACAATATATTGTGAATAGTCAAAGGTGCGATATTTTAGCTGTTGATAGTCATAAAAAATTAGTGGTTTTGGAGTTGAAAAATGTTGAGGATAGGGGAATTGTTCAACAGTTGACTCGTTATTATGATGCTTTATTAGATGAGAAACCTTTTAGTGACAAAGTTGATTATCAGCAACCTGTAAGATTAGTAGCAATTACTCCTAGTTTTCATCGGGATAATTTTACAGATAGAAAATATCATACTCTTGATTTTCAGTTTTTAGAGTTTTCTGTTATTCAAGACGAGGATAAGTTTTATCTCTATTTGAAAGATGTTGATAATGAGGAGATTTCAAAGGTAATTATTCCCTATCAAGAACTAGAAAATGATTTAGATATACCAGTTCCACCTAAAGCACTTTTGAAAGTTGTAAATAATTTAGATGGTCAACAGCAGGAAGAGATTTTTAGGGTTCGACGAAAAATTCTCAGCTTTAACCCTAAAATTCAGGAATTTGCTTCTGCTGGAAGTATTAAGTATGGAAGTGGTAGTGGTAAAAGCAGTAAATTTTGTGCTGAATTTTTCTTAGAGAAAGGTGAGTTAATACTATTTCTCTGGATACCATATAAAGGTGGTGAAAGTTCGAGAATTGGCAGAGCAATAATTTGGACGAATTGGCAAGATAAAGCTTTGATTGAAGGTTATGTTTCGAGTGGAGTAGAAACAGAAATTAATAGGTATAAAAGGAGTATTAAAAGATTAATAGAAGCAATTGAAATAGGAGGATATTTTTCCCAATTTATACTTGGTAGACATATCTGTAGTTTACCAATAAAAAGAAGTATAACCGATAAATATATTAAGGAAGTTAATAGAATTATTAAATATCCTAAACACCCAAAACCTTTGACTAGGGAAGATATAGAGTTATTTCAATATCATAAAAATCTGTATGAAGCAAGAACAGGACAAGAATTACAAACAGAAGTTTTAGATGCTTATAAATCTCTAGACTCATTAGTTGATTTAGCTCTCCAAAAATGGTTAGAAAGAATTTGAAAAAATTATAGCGATCATAAATGATTTGTGAAAAAAACTGTAATGGTTATGAAGATATGGAGTTATTTAGGGATGATAAAAAACTATGGAAAGCAACAACATGACAAGAATTAAAAACATAATTTTTAGATGCTGATAAATCTCTATATTCATTAGTTTTAGATGCCGATAAATCTCTAGAATCATTAGTTTACTTAGCACTCCAAAAATGGTGAGAAAGAATTTGAAAAAAAATTCTAGCAATCGTCAATCATTTCTGAAAACAACTCTAATAGTCTGGTTTTTTCATCCGATTTTTACTAGGGTTGGGAGACCAAACACCCTAGGATAAAATAGTACAAATTATGCAGATATGGAGTGATTTAAGGATTGTCAAAAACGATGGGAAGCAACAACAAGACAAGAATTAAAAATACAATTTTTAGATGCCGATAAATCTCTATAACCATTAGTTTACTTAGCACTCCAAAAATGGTGAGAAAGAATTTGAAAAAAAATTCTAGCAATCGTCAATTATTTCTGAAAACAACTGTAATAGTCTGGTCTTTTTATCCAATTTTTACTTGGGGAAAGAAGACCAAACACCCTAGGATAAAATAGTACAACTTCTGCAGATATGGAGTAATTTCAGGATTGTCAAAAACGATGGGAAGCAACAACAAGACAAGAATTAAAAACAGAAGTTTTAGATGCCGATAAATCTCTAGAATCATTAGTTGATTTAGCACTACAAAAATGGTGAGAAAGAATTTGAATAAAATTTATATCAAATCCCACTTATTCTCTAGAAAAAAATATAAGTAACACTACTCAAAAATTAAATTATTGACTCACGCTCCACACATTTGCTAAAATACACTTAATATTCTTAATTCATACAATTATGTATGACCGAGAAATAAGGTCTCAAACCTCCGACCTCAGCGGTCGGTACTGATAACTAATAACTGATAACTGAAATGACCCAACCAATATTATCAATTATAGTCCCCACAAGAGAAGGACTTCCCGAATATTGGATCGAATCTCTGTTAAAAATTAACGGAGATGTAGAATTAATATTAGTTCATCCTCCAGGAATGAAAAAACTCCCAATTAGCGACCCCCGAATGCAGCAAATAAATAGCTCATTTCGTGGAGAAATAATTCAAAGAATGACTGGACTAATGAATGCTTCAGCTCAATATATTTTAACAGTAAATTGTGATGAACTACTTCATCCAGATATTGCAGAAATAACCAGACAATATTTTACAAAATTCCCCGATAGTTGGGTTTTAAGACTTAATAGAAAAGACGTAACATACGGTGATGAAGCAGGATTAAAATCTCCTTGGGAGACAGTATCTAATATTGATGAGATGAAGACTTGTGGTGTAAGTACCGGAGATCAAAATTTACAGGACCAACCAAATTATATGGTGGAAATACCCATAGCTCCCTTGCATAATAAATTCGATCCGTTTTGTATGTTGAGGGGAAGAAAAGATCACCATGGACGTCATACAGAAAACTTTGATAAAAAAGTATGGAAAAATGAAATGGTACAAGCAACTTTAGCAGATATTAGAGATGCTATGATTTTGTCTGGACCGTTCAAATATTTTCCTTTTTGGTGTCTGGATAGATTATTAGGACTTTCTATTCAAGCAAAGTATTATGAACAAGGAAAAATCATTGGTCATATACTGCCCAAACCAGAACAAATTAGGATAGAAGATAATCCTCCTGAATACAGAAGAACTAAAAGATTTTATGTATTTGCAGAACTTTTGTTACTGAAAAATAATCCCCAATATGGCTATCTCTGGAATTTAATTTTAGCTCAATTTGCCGATATACCTGTGAGGGCAATTTCTTCTATCAATAGACGGTTATCTGAAAATAAAATGCAGAAAATTACTAACGGATAAATTAGCAAATTATCGTTTATTAATTGATAATCGATAATGGATAATTACCTCTGGTTAAAACCTTACCGAAATTGAATATAAGGAAATACCTAGCACTTTTTTTCTCTTGAAATACAAGGTTTTATACCTTTATTTTTCGGTAAATCTGAGAGATGGCTAGAGATCGTCAGAGGTCAGGTAGGAGAGCCGTAAGATTCTCTACTTACAGGAGTCAGGAATAACAGGGAATTTACTCTAAGAAATTGTTAGACTCAGGCTCTCTTTAATTAATAAGTCAATTAGTCAAAGACACATCTTATTCTAAAGTCTTTCAATCATATAAAATCTGGTTGAAGAGTCGTCCGCAGCGACGAAGCGGAAGCAATCTCCGGACACATAAGAGATTGCTATCCGTTCCGGAATGCTCCGCAAACCTTCCACTCTGTTCCAGTCGCTGCGGACGCAAGCTATAGTAATTATCCGGATTCTATATCACTCAAATTACTTGTGACATTCTTTATTAAAATTTATATTATACCATTTGGATAAATATTTGCCCTACATATTCATATCCGGTGTTCCCTATCAATACTTTTTCGTAACATTATTTTATCAAATTGTTACTATATATAAAAATTATCTCTATATACTGCAACAGTGAAAAATTAAGTGGAGTTGCACTTTGGTTAATAGTAGTTATAATACAAATGAGATTTACATATTGAAGGAAAAAAATGGGCAGGAATTAGGCACTATATACAAAATTACATATATACAATTATATAAGGGAAAAAACAAATTGATGAAAAAGTAAGAAGCTTGCTCGTTAAATTGTTTGATGTAAATAAATCCTCGGAAAAACTGGGTTTTAAATAAAAAACTAATCAATCAAAAAAATAATAAATTTATCCCTTAATCAGAAAAAAATATATATAAACTAACCAGCAAAAATTAAAAGAGAAAATTTCAGAGCCAAAATCTGAACCCTTAGCAAAAAAAAGCTGGTAAGACTGGGAAAAAAAACGCTTATGGAAACACCATTTAATATAACTCTGCTGATTATCCTGACAGTAGCCAGTGGTATAGCTTCCCAAGTTGTGGCAGCCTACCTTAAAGTACCTGCAATTGTCTTTTTGCTACTATTTGGTATTTTAGTAGGTAAAGATGGTCTGGGCCTAGTACATCCAAACCTATTAGGTAATGGTCTAGAGGTTGTAGTCTCTCTATTTGTAGCCCTAATCCTGTTTGAGGGTGGCCTCAATTTGGAACTAAGAGAATTAGGAAGAGTTTCTGGCAGTATCCGCAACTTAGTCACCATAGGGACATTAGTCACACTAATTGGTGGAGGTATGGCTGCTCACTGGTTAGGAGAATTTCCTTGGCCAATCGCATTTCTTTATGCCTCCCTAGTAGTAGTTACAGGGCCAACAGTAGTGGGACCATTGCTCAAACAGGTATCAGTGGACCGAAAAGTAGCTACATTGCTGGAGGGAGAAGGAGTTCTCATCGATCCTGTAGGAGCAATTCTAGCCGTATTGGTACTGAATATCGTTTTAAATGAAGGTGCTGACCCTGTAGGATTATTTAGAGACCTAGTTGTGCGTTTAGGAATGGGTACTATTATTGGTGCAGCAGGAGGTTGGGTACTTGGGTTTAGTCTGAAAAGAGCAAAGTTTCTCTCGGAAGAACTAGCAAATTTAGTGGTTTTAGCTGCTCTTTGGGGAATGTTTGGCCTAGCAGAACAAATTCGTAGCGAATCAGGGTTAATGACCACAGTAGTAGCAGGAATGGTAGTTGGGGCAGCCGAAATACCAGAGTTAAGACTAATAAGACGGTTTAAAGGTCAATTAACAATGCTAGCTGTTTCGGTATTATTTATCTTGTTAGCAGCAGACCTATCTTTAGCAAGTGTAGTGGCTCTAGGTTGGGGAAGTGTATTTACAGTTTTAACCTTAATGTTCTTGGTTCGACCCCTCAATATATTACTCTGCACCTGGAACAGTCAGCTTAATTGGCGACAAAAGATGTTTGTGAGTTGGGTCGCTCCCAGAGGGATAGTTTCCGCTTCAGTTTCCTCTCTGTTTGCCATATTGTTAACCCAGAAAGGTATCAATGGTGGTGATTCTATTAAAGCTTTGGTGTTCTTGACAATTATGATGACGGTTTTTAGTCAAGGACTAACCGCAAGGTTTGTGGCTCAATTTTTGGGAATTACTTCTAGTGCTGCTAAAGGTGCTATTATAGTTGGTTCAAATCCTCTATCTCGATTAATTGGCAAGATATTTAAGGATAGGGGTGAATCAGTGGTACTAATTGATACAGATGAGGAAAGTTGTAAGCAAGCAGAGACAGAAGGTTTACAAGTATATAAAAGTAGTGCGTTAGATACTAATGTCCTAGAAAAAGCTGGTTTAGAATCAGTAGGAACTTTCTTAGCAATGACTAAAAATGGGGAAGTAAATTTAGTTTTGGCTCAAAGAGCAGCAGAAGAATTTAAGCCACCAAGGGTATTAGCTGTTTATCCAAAAAGTCCCCAACAGAAAAATCATAATAATAGTAAAGATAAGGTTCAACAAGCATTTACAACTGAGTTAAATCTGAAAAGTTGGAATAAATACCTCTCTGACAAAGAGGTGAAATTAGGTGAAACAGTTCTGAAGCAATTGGGATTTGAGTTTCAAAAGACTCACCTCAAAGCCATGATTAAGTCTGGGGACTTTATACCTATTTTAATTGAAAGGCAAGGAAGTCTTCAAGTATTTCCAGCTACTGAAAATTGGCAACCAGGCGACCAAATTATTTATTTGCTTCATGACCCGAAACCTAAACTTCTGAAACGATTATCTGGTTCTCAGCAAAAAGGTTTAACTATGGAAAGACATCCGGCAGTTGAAGAAGTACCTATTCCTACTGTAGTTCTAGAAACTGACTCTGAAAAAATACCAGCTAAATAGGAAGTGTGGGAAGTGTGGGGAGTGTGGGGAGTAGGGGAGTAGGGAGCAGGGGAGTAGGGGAGTAGGGAGAAAGAGTATAGATAAGGCAAAACTACTTAAGTTCTCAAAAAAATGTATTTTTCAATGCACTTTAATTCTCCTGAAAAAATCTCTCAAAGATTTACACATAATTTGTCTATCTACTTCAGTAGGAGGTACTGATAACTGTTAACTGTTAACTGATAACTGAAATGAGCTACTGTCTCAATTCTGAATGCCGAAAGCCATATAATCCTTCTGAAAATAGATTTTGCCAAAGCTGCGGGGCTAAATTGCTACTGGGCGATCGCTACCGTGCTATTAAACCTATTGGTCAAGGTGGTTTTGGGAAAACTTTTTTGGCTGTGGATGAACATAAACCTTCTCTTCCCAGGTGTGTAATTAAACAGTTTTTTCCCCAAAATAGTGCTAATGCGGAAAAGGCTGCTGAGTTGTTTCGTCGGGAAGCTATTAGACTTGATGAGTTGGGTCAACATCCTCAAATTCCGGAATTAATGGCTCATTTTCAACAGGGGGAGCAACAATATTTAGTCCAAGAATTTATTGATGGGCAAAATCTGGAACAAGAATTGGTTGCTAATGGGACTTTTACAGAAAATCAGATTCAGGAATTACTTTGGGATTTGTTGCCTGTGTTGGAATTTGTCCATGAAAGGCAGGTAATTCATCGGGATATTAAACCAGAAAATATTATTCGGCGCAACTCTATTACGCTTCCTGATGGTGGAGGGGAAATTAAAGGCCAGTTGGTGTTGGTGGATTTTGGGGCAAGTAAGGTAATTACAGATTCTTCCCTAGGCAAAACTGGAACGATGATTGGTAGTGCGGGATATGTGGCCCCGGAACAGTTGGCGGGGAAGGCGGTTCCTGCTAGTGACCTTTATAATTTGGGGGTTACTTGTGTTTATTTGTTGACTCAAGTTGCGCCTTTTGAGTTGTTTGATGTGGTTGAGGGTAAATGGATTTGGCGACAATATTTACAGTCTAATATTAGTGAAGATTTGGGGATAATTATTGATAAGCTTTTGGCTCCGAATATTAATCAAAGGTATCAGTCTGTCGAAGAAGTTTTAACAGAATTAGAGTCTGTTAAATATCAGAAAAGTTTTGCTAATTCGGCTTCTCAAACAGGAAATAATAATCCTTCCTTACTTACAAAAATGTTAGGAGGAATTCCCCAAGTTATTAAAGGTCGAATTATGCAGGAGTTTGGTAAGACTGAGGAGGCGATCGCTGCTTATGACCGAGCGATTAATATTCGACCTCATAATTATGATGCTTGGTATAAGAAAGCTGAGGTTTGTTATCAGTTGAAACGTTATGAGGAAGCGATTTTTTGTTATGAAAAGACGGTAAAGTTACAACCGAATCATTGGCAAGGGTGGCGGAGTTTGGGTGTTTTGTTTTATCAGTTTAATAGATTTGAAAAGTCTGTGGAATGTTATTTTAAGTCTTTGGATATTCAGCCGGAGCAACCGATGGTTTGGTTGTGGTTGAGTTTGGCAATTAGGAAGTCTGGAGATGAACAAAAAGCACAAATGTGTTTGGAAAAGGCAAGGCAATGTTTACCTAATAGTCCGGTGGAAACTGCAGAGATTTTATGGGAAGCTTGGGAGAAATTGGTTCGGTAGTTTTGGAAGTGAACAAAATTATGTCGATATAAGGGCAAAGGGCAAATGGCATTTGCCCCTAATGTGTCTACTGAAATGAAAACTGCTGTAAATTTGGCTTGGGGCGGGAGATTAGGGCGGGTTCCACAGGAAATTCATCAGCAGTATCGTTAAATTAAATAAACCCGCCCCCAGATCCATTGGGTGGGACGGGGCGGGTTTATAGAAGTCAATCAGTTATAACAAGGTTTCTGGTGAAACCCGCCCCTACAGTAACGTTAATTTCGTGCTGATAACTGATAACTGATAACTGA
>NZ_JBNHEQ010000223.1:0-8096 GCF_050016015.1 Dapis hubbardiae BLCC-M172 | reverse complement strand
ACTGATAATTATTTATAACTTTTAATTCTCCTGGTATACGAATTTTTTCTGCCTATATAATCAGTCAATAATTTCTAGCTTATTACTGATTACTGACTGCTAGATACTAACAATTATTTATAACTTTTAATTCTCCTGGCGGACTAATTCTTTCTGTCAAGATAATCAGTTAATAACTTATAGCTGATTGCTGACCGCTGGATACTGACAATTATTTATTGCTAAAAAGTAACAGATTATTGGTATAATAATATTTTTATTCATTTATCTATTTATTTTGAACGAAAAATTAGTTTAGTAAAAAGCAAAGATTCTGATAGAGTTAATCATGTAGTTACAAGTTCTCAAGGTTAAATAATCTATGGCAATTAAACTGTATGACCTAGTTACTGCCGAAGAAAACAGAGCTTTTAGTCCCTTCTGCTGGAGAAGTCGCATGGCTCTAGCACACAAAAATTTAGAAGTAGAAATTATGCCCTGGCGACTGACAGAAAAAGAGGCTATCACTTTCTCTAATCAGGATAAAGTTCCTGTAATTGTTGATGGAAATAAGGGAGATAAAGTAGTTGTTGACTCTTGGAATATTGCTAACTACTTAGAGGAAACTTATCCGGATAAACCTTCTTTATTTGGCAGTGCTGAAGCCAAAGCTCAAACTATGTTTATCGACTCTTGGAATGGTAGTCTATTAGGAGTTTTAGTGCCAATAATAATATACGATGTATTTGAAAATCTTGACCCTAAAGACAAGCCTTATTTTCGAGAAAGTCGTGAAAGTGTTTTTGGTAAGTCTCTAGAAGAATTTAAAGATGTTACAGAAGACCAAATAAATAATTTTATAACTTTCTTAGAGCCTTTAAGAAATACTATAAGTCAGCAATCTTTCTTGGCAGGAGAAACACCAAACTATGCTGATTATCTAGTCTTTTCAACTTTTCAATTTGCTCGTTCTATATCTCCAAAAAAAATATTAGAAACTAGCGATCCAGTTTATGCTTGGCGAGAAAAAATGCTCGATTTATTTGATGGCATAGGACGCAAAAATTTGGGTTTTAATTAACATTTTGCTTGGGAACATCTATCTAGAAGTCAGAAGTGACCTCGTTAATAATTTAACTTCTGACCGAAAAATTTAGGTAGTTACGTCTCTTATTTTAAGAGAGTAAAAAAAAGAAGATTCCGTATTTAAAGCCTCCTTATTCCACGAGGTACTGATAACTGTTTAGCGTTCCGCACAACTTTCCTATCGGAATGCTACGCAAACGTTAACGCTGCGCGACATGGAAAGCAGAGCATTCCCTATACGAAAAAACGCAGTTCCTCTGCAAGAAGCTAACTGTTAACGTTAACGTTAGCGAAGCTCCTCTGCAAGAGGCAGTTCCTCTGTTTTGCTGACGCAAAGCTCCGCTAACGCTCCGCGACATGGAAAGCGGAGCAGTCCGTCAGGATAAAGGGCAGCTCCTCCGCAGGAGGCAAGAGGCTAACTGATAACTGAAATGACTTCTGACTTCATTAAACAGTTATCAATTAAATCTTTTTTCTAGTTTGCTCAAAATAATAAAGTAAGAATTTAACTTCTGACTTCATTAAACAGTTATCAGTTGAATATTTTTTCTAGCTTGCTCAAAATAATAAAGACAGAATTTAACTTCTGACTTCTAAATTAAAACTTCAGAATAGCTGTCTCTTGACTCCTTTTTCAATAGAGAATTAGACAAAAATTGGAGATTGTTTAAATTATGACTATTGATTTATATTACTGGCCGACTCCTAATGGTTGGAAAGTAAGTATCATGCTCGAAGAAACGGAAACTCCCTATAATTTAATTCCTGTTAATATTATGGCTGGAGACCAATTTCAACCAGACTTTCTCAAAATTAGTCCTAACAATAAAATGCCTGCTATTGTTGACCCTAATGGTCCTGATGGTAATCCTATTTCTATCTTTGAGTCAGGAGCTATTTTGCTTTATTTAGCAGAAAAAATAGGTTGTTTTATTCCAGAAAATCCACGAGAACGCTACACTACTATTCAATGGTTAATGTTTCAAATGGGTGGCGTCGGACCAATGTTAGGACAAACTCATCATTTTCGTCAATATGCACCGGAAAAAATTCCTTATGCTATTGAAAGATACACAAATGAAGCATCTCGTTTATACCGAGTATTAGATCAACAACTATTCCAATTTGAATATGTAGCCGGAGATTATTCTATTGCCGATATGGCAATATATCCTTGGATAATATCCCACGAAAAACAAGGGCAAAATTTAGCAGATTTTCCTAATTTAAAGCGATGGTTTGAAACTGTTAGTCAGCGACCTGGGGTGACTCGTGGTTTAGCAGTTTTAAATGAGAGTCGGATCAAAAATATGGATGAAACAGCAAAGGAAAATCTCTTCGGCGCTCGTCAGTTTCAGCGGTAATTAACTATTAGTTTTTATTGGGTAAGTAAATATTTTTCTGCACTAAAAAATTTTGTAGAGATGTTCCATAAAGCATCTCTACAAATCTTATTCAGACTGCTAAATTTTCTCCATAAAAATTTATTAGTTTGCTAAATATGGTTAGTTTATGTCAGGAGAATAAATTAGTGCAATAGGCTCTTGTAATCAATGAAAAATTCAGAAATTTAATCAGGGAAAATATCAGGATGTGGTTATTTGTTTTGGTTATGTTGTATATTTGCATCCCGAATTTGTTTGCATATTATTATCGAGATTTAGATTATATTCAGTTGGAAAATTATGGAGAAGTGGTTGAAGATTTAACTAAGGTTGTACAGTTAGATTATAGTCGCGCTCCAGCATATAATTATCGAGGTAATGCCTATTATAAATTTGCAAAATCTCAACAAGCAGTTGATAATTATGAGCAGGCAGTAAAATTGGGTTTGAGTGAAGCAGTTATAGCAATTCCCACAAGGAGTAAGGTAGAAAATTCCTTTGTTTTGGGAGTAGGGAGTAGGGGAGTAGGGTAGGAGAAAAACAACTGTACTTCCCATGCTTGAGAAACGCGATAACATCTAGATATTGCTTTGAGTATTTAGGAAGAAAAACAATGGGAAACTCCGGAGAAAATACGCCGTGAAAAAATCAAACAACAGCAACAACCACCTCACTAAAGAAATATGGCTTGAAGAACTAGGAGCAGTATTTACTTTTGGGGTAGTTACTATCAACAACTCCGGGACAATAATTAATTTTACCCCCGGTTCTGCTAGGCAAAAAATAGAAGATTTAGGTAATGGTATTAAATTTAGAAATGGTTTATGTTCCAGGGGAAAGTTTTCTAATGGGGTCGCCGGAAGATGAAGAGGGAAGAAATAATAATCAAAGTCTGCAACATCAAGTTATATCATGTCCGTTGGTATTGTTTGTGTAAAAGCTGGGAATATCTACCATATTTAATTTTACCTTCTCTTAAAGCTTCTTCCTTCTTCCTTCTCTCCTAGATAACTAAAGACTTCTTCCTTGCCGAATTATTAATTATTAATTATTAATTATTAAATAATTCTGGTTTAAAGCCTCCCCTTGGATAGGGGAAAAAAAGTGCTAGGATATTTCCTTATCTTCAATTCCGTAACGGTTTTAACCAGAGGTAATTATCAATTATCAATTATCAATTATCAATTAATGAACTTCACTATACAATACCGATGCTACCGGACATGGTATTACTCTTCAACTCAGAAAAACTATATCTCTAATACCATTTTGAAAAAAGAATGTTACGAATAGTTAAGAGCGATAAAAAGACTTAACAGGAGATGTCCCTTGGACAAAAAATATGATGTATGACCTAAAAAACTATATTAAAGCCATTCCCATGCGACTCCGTACGGACGCCCTTATGCAACGTCCCTACCTCCTGACTCCTAAAAATTACCCTAGCTATTTGTAGCAAACATTTATCAAACTGGTATAAGCAAAAATTTTCCATCTGACAACTGTGAGCGATCGCCTCAAATTACAAATTAATTATCATTTTCTGGGGCTTCAAAAAAATGTCCAAGTTTTAAGAGAGTAGTCATGTTGCATCCTGCCAAAAATTGTGATAGAGTTAATAAATTTGATTTAACTCGTACCTAAGCATGACTTTTTATTCAACCAAGAAAAAAATACCTCCAAGAGAAAATTGATGTGTGCTCGAAAGGTGCATTCTTTTGTTAATCTCCCCAAACATCCCAAACATCCCAAACATCCCAAACATCCCACACCCCAACACTCACCCTAAGCCAAATCAAACAGGTAAATCTTTTCGTGGTTTAAACCTCTCAATCTCCCGTAACTTCTGATATATCTCCAACTCATCCTGACTAGGTTCCTTCGGAGTGACAATCTTAATCTCCACCAACTGATCCCCACGATCGCCCCTTCCATCAGGATACCCCTTACTAGCAAGTCGTAAACGTTGACCAGAAACAACCCCCGCCGGCAACTTCATCTTCACCCAACCATCCAAAGTCGGAACCTCAATATCCCCACCCAAAACAGCCTCCACAGGAGTAATAGGCAACTCACAAAAAATATCCGCCCCCTCCAACTGATAAAAACCATGAGGAGCAACCGTAATCTTCAGATACAAATTTCCCCCACCAAGACCTTGATTTTTCAGACGAATTCTTTGACCACTAATCATAGCTGCCGGCATATTTACCTCTATCGACCGCCCATCTTCCAAGCGTATTTTCTCAGTCCCTCCCACATAAGCCTTTTCCAAAGGCAAAGTCAACCTAGCCTCAATATCCTTTTTTGGTTCCCGTTCCGTTGCTTTATAAACAGCCTTTTTCTGACCAGGACGATAAACATTTGATGGCTGAGCTTTTGGTTTTGTTGCTGTCGCTGGAGTTCTAACTTCCCGACGACGACCCAACAATTGGTCTACAAAAGTATTAAAATCTGAAAAATCACTAACATCAACATCCTTCTCTGACTTACCTCCATTCCCAGAAAGATTATCTCCCCAATTTCTAAAATCAGGAACCCGCACCCCCATCCTACTAGCAATTCCCTTCGGTTTCCAATATCGAATAAACTTATCGTACTCTAACCGTTTCTCTACATCTGATAAAATATCGTAGGCTTCATTAATATCTTTAAACTTTTCTTCTGCCTCTTTACTGCCTGGGTTTACATCTGGATGAAATTGTCGCGCCAGTCTCCTATATGCTTTCTTAATTTCATCTACTGAAGCATCTTTAGAAACATCTAGAATCTGATAATAATTCCGAAAGTTTTGCATCTACTAACTTAAACTTATAAATAGTGTTAACTATAAATATTTTCTCTGACTCCTTCAACCAAAATGGTAGCAGATGTTAGACTTCTCACTTGAAAGCAAAAATACAGCTATTACAGCAGTACGCAAATAGGCTAGGACATTGGTCAGTCCTGTTTGCAGAGCATTTCAGTAGGAAAAACTTACTCAGAGATTACTTTTGAATTTTGAATTTCGACTTGCGCATAGGGGTATACCAATTCAATTATAAAATTCTCAAATATAGTCACAGTCAGAATTTAACTTCTGAATTCTGAATTCTAAATTCTAAATTCAACTATCTCCTCCCCAATCTAAAATCCACAATATTTACAGCCAATCATCATCATTATCATCCCAATCTTTACTTTGATAAGAACGACTAGGACGATTAGAACTGACTCGATCAGGAGGACGACTATAAACTCTAGTTTCATAATCATAACGCTCCCTAGGTTTACGATCGTCACCAGATATTGTCCGGCGTACAGAACCAAAGAAATCATCATCACCTTCTTCAGAGGTGTAAATTGAAATCTCACGCTTCAAATCATAGAGAGCATCTTGTAAATCAACCCCCACCTGATCGATACCCCGCTCATCATCTTGTTCCAAACTATCCCGCAGTTCCCTAATCAACATCTCAATGCGTTGACGACTTCTAGCCGCAAACTGCATCCCATAATCCAAGGCCACCTCTCGGAGTTGTCGTTCTGCTTGAAAGGCCAAAGCCTCAGCCCGGTTACGCTTATCTACCCGCTCCCGCTTGAGTCGGTCTGCTTCAGCAAATTTTTCCGCATCCCGAATCATCTGACTAATTTCCTGCTGACTTAAAGTAGAAGCCCCTTGAATAGTAATACTTTGAGACCTACCAGTAGTTTTATCCATTGCCGTAACCTGCAAAATACCATTGGCATCAACATCAAAAGCTACTTGTACTTGAGGCACACCCCGTGGTGCAGGAGGAATACCAGTAAGCTTAAATTTTCCGAGAGACTTATTATCAGCAGCTATTTCTCGTTCTCCCTGAATAATATGAATTTCAACTAAAGTCTGATTATTTTCAGCAGTAGAAAAAATATCAGAACGTCGAACTGGTATAGTAGTATTCCGAGGAATGAGTTTTTTCATAACTCCCCCAATAGTTTCTAAGCCCACAGACAATGGAGTAACATCCAAAAGTAACACATCTCGTACATCACCACCTAAAATTCCAGCCTGAATAGCTGCCCCCACTGCCACAACTTCATCAGGGTTAACTCCCTGATTTGGTTCTCTATCTATCAGAGAGTAAACTAAATCTTGAACAAAAGGAATCCGAGTTGAACCACCAACTAATACTACCTCATCAATCATAGAGGGACTTATACCAGCATCTTTTAAGGCCATTTTTACAGGACGTCGGATTCTCGGAATTAAATCTCCACAAAGCCCTTCAAATTGTGATCTAGTCAGCCTAGTTTCCAGATGCTTAGGGCCATCTGCTGTGGCAGTAATAAAAGGGAGATTAATTTCTGTTACCCCAACCCCAGATAATTCAATCTTGGCTTTTTCTGCAGCCTCAGTCAGCCTTTGTAAAGCTTGACGATCGCTCCTCAAGTCTATTTCTTCTGCCTCTAGAAATTGTTCGGCTAACCAGTCTACTACTCGTTGGTCAAAGTCGTTACCCCCTAGTTGAGTATCTCCACTGGTAGCCTTGACTTCAAATACTCCATCTCCTACTTCTAAGATTGAAACATCAAATGTACCTCCACCCAAATCGAACACCAGAATTACCTGATTTTCTGTATTTTCTAATCCATAAGCCAGAGATGCTGCTGTTGGTTCATTGAGAATACGTTTAACTTCTAGGCCCGCAATAGTCCCGGCATCACGAGTAGCTTGTCTTTGGGAATCATTAAAATAGGCTGGTACGGTAATTACTGCTCCTGTTACCTCCTCTCCCAGATAGCGACTTGCTTCATCTGCTAGTTTCCGCAGTATCATAGCTGAGACTTCTTCTGGAGCAAAATCTCGTTTCATTCGAGGACATTTGATTTTGACGTTGCCGAATTCATCCCTACGAATGGTATAGGGAACACGCTTTGACTCTGGGGATAGTTCAGAGTATTTACGTCCAATGTATCGTTTGACTCCGTAGAAGGTGTTCTGAGGATTCAGAACTGTTTGCCTTCTGGCCATTTGTCCCACTATTCGTTCTCCTTCCTTCGTGAAGCCAACTACAGATGGTGTTGTCCGCATTCCTTCTGAATTAGCTATTACGATTGGTTTTCCGCCTTCCATGACGGATACTACGGAGTTTGTTGTACCCAGATCTATGCCGACTACTTTGCCCATGCCTTAGTTTTTTTGTTCTATCCTTTTGTTAATTATTTTATCGTGTCAAATTCTTTGGTCTTTTGAGGATTGCCTCACTATACTAATCTATATTAAGGGCTCTCTTGTTATAGGTAAGACATTTTTGATGGAGGATTTAAAAATTTTAAGTAGTTATGCAAAATTAATTAGATATAAAATTTATATTCAAAGCTTGTTTACGAAGGATAAGGATTATAGATATACAAATAATTTTGCCTAGGTACTTAATTAGGAATTATACAATATACCATACATATAGCGTTCAAAACTCAAACGTTATAGTTTTTCAACTCTATATATTTATAATATCTTTGTGTAAGTCACCATCTATGATACTTAATTAGAAATTATACAATATACCATACATATAGCGTTCAAAACTCAAACGTTATAGTTTTTCAACTCTATATATTTATAATACCTTTGTGTAAGTCACCATCTATGATACTTAATTAGGAATTATACAATACACCATA
>NZ_JBNHEQ010000222.1:0-1396 GCF_050016015.1 Dapis hubbardiae BLCC-M172 | reverse complement strand
AGTAGGTTGATAGTCCAGTAGGGTGCGTTAGTGAAGCGTAACGCACCGCAGGACGACACAAATCAAGGGTGCGTTACGGCGCAACATGAGATTTGACAGATAAATCATAGTTTGGCATTACTGAATTCAGGTATGAAAGTAGGTTGATAGTCCAGTAGGGTGCGTTAGTGAAGCGTAACGCACCGCAGGACGGCACAAATCAAGGGTGCGTTACGGCGCAACATGAGATTTGACAGATAAATCATAGTTTTTTGTAAGCGCCTAACGCACCCTACTAGACTACCGCGTTTCATGTCGGAGGAATGACAAAAGGGAAGCAATCTCTAAAACCTTGATATTGCTTCCCTCCACTCTGTTCCACTAGCAATGAATTTACAGTAACTAATTATCCGGATTTGATATGATAGCCAGGTTCAGAGTTATTAATCTAGCACTCATCATATCTAGTCCCCACCCTTAGTTGGGGAAAACTCCGTTATACCCTAGATCGCAGGGAACGGGAACAGACTCAACGAGTTCCTTAACCGGAGATTGTAGTTAGTATTGGCTCCACCGAAACGATTAACCCTGGCGTAATATGTACCCGGGTTTAAAGTCCGAGTAATGGTATCTGCATTGGTACCACCCCGTGTTGAACTGGCGATGACAGTGCCACTGCTATTGAGCAAATGTAAGTCTGCATCTGCACCTAAACCGTTGAGGGTGATATCCAAGCGGTTTCTGAACCAAGGTAAATTAAAGCGGTAATAGTCGTTGGTGTCTGTTGAACCGACAAAGTCTTGGAAATTGCGAGTACCACTGAGCTGTCCTATATTGCGAGCCACGAATCGGCTATTGCCAGCTTGATCGGCCTCTAGCCGCAGATTGTAGTTAGTATTAGCTCCACCAAAACGATTAACCCTGGCCACATAATTACCAGTGCCTAAGTTGCGAGTGATACTATCAGTTGCAGTACCACCTCGTGTTGAACTGGCTATTGATGTCAAACTGCCATTGGCATTGCGACGATACAACCGTAAGTCCGCATCTTGAGTTAAACCGTTGAGGGTGAGATTCACGCGGTTTGGCTCACTCAAGCTAAAGCGGTAATCGTCGTTGCGGTCTGTTGAACCGACAAAGTCTTGGAAATTGCGACGACCATGGAGGGTGCCGATATTACGATGTGGGCCAGGAGGTCCAGCTTGATCGGCTTCTAGCTGCAGATTGTAGTTAGTATTGGCTGTACCGTGACGATAAACCCTGGCCACATAATTACCAGTGCCTAAGTTGCGAGTGATACTATCAGTTGCAGTACCACCTCGTGTTGAACTGGCTATTGATGTCAAACTGCCATTGGCATTGCGACGATACAACCGTAAGTCCGCATCTTGAGTTAAACCGTTGAGGGTGAGATTCA
>NZ_JBNHEQ010000221.1:0-1890 GCF_050016015.1 Dapis hubbardiae BLCC-M172 | reverse complement strand
CCACTCATCCAATCATCAAATCAATTATTACCCATTTTTTATCAATTAATTCTCCACCAGAACCTATTTATTGGAGATACGGTTAGGGCTTCTATAAAGACTTTTAGGAGAGGTGGCCGAGTGGCTGAAGGCATCTTCCTGCTAAGAAGAAACGGTTTAATTGCCGTCGTGGGTTCAAATCCCACTCTCTCCGTTGTGTAGTGTATTTTGCTTTTGCTGAAAACATTATGCAATTATTGGGTCAGCTCGCCTATTAGGGAGGGCAACAGTCTGTAAAACTGTCGCTTAATGCTGTGCAGGTGCAAATCCTGTCTGACCCACCTTTTTATCAGTTATCAGTTATCAGTCATCAGTCATCAGTCATCAGTTGACAGTTAATGTTTTTATCGTTATAACTACTTCATGGGAGCGTGGTGTAAACGGATAACACGCCAGTCTACGAAACTGGAGACTTGGGGGTTCAAATCCCTCCGCTCCCGTTATCCCCTGGTAGCTCAGTTGGTAGAGCGCCTGTTTGAAGAGCAGGAAGTCGTCAGTTCGATACTGATCTGGGGGGTATCCTAGAAATAGCAGTTATAGTCATTCTGAATTCTAAATTCAGAATTCTCAATTCTATAAGAATACACCCCTGTAGCCCAACAGGAAGAGGCGCTAGACTTAGGATCTAGATGTTGCTGGTTCGATTCCAGTCAGGGGTATTGGTGACACGCGGAGATGGAGCAAGAGTGGCTCAGTAGGTTCATACCCTAAAAATCAGTGAGTGCAACTCTCACCTCCGCCACCAAACGCAGGTGTAATATCATGTTCGGTAGCATCGGTATTATATAGGGAAAGTAAGGAAGAAGGAAGAAGGAAGAAGGAAGAAGGAAGAAGGAAGAAAAACTCTAAGATAAGGTAGATATTTCTCCAGTTTTTACACAAACGATACCAACGGACATGATATGATTTATTGCCCTGTAGCTCAGTGGTAGAGCGATCGCCTGTTAAGCGAACGGTCGTAGGTTCAATCCCTACCGGGGCAGTTATTTAATGCCGGGTGGACAAATAATTCAGTCAAAGTTTTTAATCCTTCGACTATTACTTCTGACTTTCTTATTGAGGAGTGGTCTAATGGTATGACATCGCTCTTTGAAAGCGAAAATGCAGGTTCGATCCCTGCCCCCTCAGTTATTATACTTCTTATGTGTGAGTTCAAATATCATTAGGAGTATCAACATTTGCTCCTGTGGCGGAATAGGTAGACGCGACAGACTTAAAATCTGTTTTAATTTTGTGGGTTCGACTCCCACCAGGAGTATTCTGAAACAAAACTTTTAGGGATTGAGAAAAAATACTTAAATTTTCAAGTAGTCATCAAACTTGTATTATAGCAATCCTAAATGATTTGTGAGAATTTTTATAATAGTTAAGATTGACGAAAAACCTTCAAAATTCTGATTCCTGACTCCTGTAAGGGCGATTCGCGTTTTGCATTCTCCAAAGCTTTCCTAAGGTCATGCTCCGCATTCATGTCGGCTCTTAATTGAAATAGGATTGCTATAGGTAATTTCGTTGGACAAAAGCTGGCCTTAGCTGGCCTTTTTTACAGGCTAATCAGAGTTTTATATGATACACTCA
Source organism: Dapis hubbardiae BLCC-M172 (assembly GCF_050016015.1). Taxonomy (NCBI): domain Bacteria; kingdom Bacillati; phylum Cyanobacteriota; class Cyanophyceae; order Oscillatoriales; family Microcoleaceae; genus Dapis; species Dapis hubbardiae. The sequence continues at coordinate 273 of NZ_JBNHEQ010000221.1, read as the reverse complement.
TGAATTTTTTCCAAAAAAGCCTCAGAAGCCCGATCGATCGAGGTTTTTTTCAATCAACTTTATTAAGGAAAATATTGCACAGCAAGGAGTTTAGGATATTCATGCAACAAAGACAATAGTAATTATTTTATATAATTAATCTAGGTGGAATTAATTACCTTTAGTCTAATTAACTGATGCAGAAAATTCTCAACTATGAACTCCTAGAAGAAATTTATGGCAGCGATCGCACAATAGTGTATCGCGCTTACTCAGAATTAGACAAAAAATCAG
>NZ_JBNHEQ010000220.1:68229-72654 GCF_050016015.1 Dapis hubbardiae BLCC-M172 | reverse complement strand
TCCCAAGACTTCAGACGAAACTGTTGAAACTTCAGAGTTAATTCCAGAACAACCTACCGACTTAGTTCAAGAAAAATCCACAGTAAAATCCCCAGAAATCACACCCGAAGTTTCCTATGAGACTATTGAACCTCAACAGTTAATTTCAGAACAACCTACCGACTTAGTTCAAGAAAAATCCACAGTAAAATCCCCAGAAATCACACCCGAAGTTTCCTATGAGACTATTGAACCTCAACAGTTAATTTCAGAACAACCTACGGATTTAGTTCAAGAAAAATCAACGGTTAAATCACCAGAAATAGAAAAAATAGCTTCAGATGAGACTGTTGAATCCAAACAGTTAATACAAGAAAAACATATTAATTTAGTTCCGAAAAATTCAACCATTCCTGCTTCTGAAAAAAAATTAGAAGAAACGAATATAGCTTCAGACAAAACTCTTGAAGTTCAACAGTTAATCCCAGAGCTACCTATTGATTTAGTTCAAGAAAATTCGACAATTCAATCACCAGAAATAACCCCACCAGCTTCAGATGAAACTATTCAAGATCAAAAGTTTATTCCAGAATTACCTATTGATTCACTTCAAGAAAAATTCATAGTCAAATCACAAGAAATAAGCCCAAAAGCTTTAGATGAAACTATTGAAACCCAACAGTTAACACAAGACAAACCTATTGATTTATTTCAACAAAAATCAACAGTTGAATTACCAGAAAAATCCAAAACTACTACAGAAGATTTAGCTTTATTAAAATCAGAGATTACTGATACTATTCCTCAAGAAACAACAGAAAATCAAGTCTCTCAAATTCAACCTCGCTTAAATCCTGAAAATTTAACTAACCTAAATCCTATTCAATCTCATTCTCCTTTAGCTCAACAATCAGATTTTATTCAATCTCAACTAATGAATGAATTTTTTGAGAGTTTATCAACTTCGGAAACATTAACTGATATAGGTTCTTTTAAACCTTCTAAAAATCAAGCAACTCCTCAAATTACAGAAGTTTGGTCGAATCAATTTCAACTGATAGATGAAAGTGTTCCAGTAATAGATAACATACAAGAATCCTGGTCAAATATAACAGAAATTCTGGATTACGATCGCTTTAATCCATCATCTAATTCTCAGTTGCCTCTGGAAACTTCTGAATTAATTACAATAGGAAAAGAACAATCTATTCCCGAACTTCCAACATCTATTTCAAGTTCTTCAGCAAAAGTGGAGAAAGTGATTGGAGAAGATGGAGAAATTACTCTAATTGATAAGGAACAGTTGGAAATGTTGGCGCGAAAAGTTTATAATTTATTAAGACAACAACTTGAAATAGAACGAGAACGTCATGACTTCAAAACAGGTGGCTCTTTGCCCTGGTTGGATACTATTAGTCAAACCGCTCCTATCAAAACACCAGGGTTATCTTCAAGTTTAAATCGTCCCGGACAACTTCAATCGCAAACTGGAGCAACAGTTTCTTTAGTTAATTATAAATTACAAACTCTTACTCGAAAAATTTATCAACTCTTACAATTAAAAATAGAGATAGAAAGAGAACGTTTAGGACTTTACTATAGAGGTAATATACCTTGGTAAATATATATTATAATTAATTTTTTTTAAGGAGAATATTATGACACAACTTGTTAAGGCTATTTTAAAATGTCAGGATAATGCGCCGGATATTATATTTATGTTTAATCCCAAAGAATTAGTATTTGAAAGAGTTGTACAAATTGCAGATAATCCTGGCTCAAGAGATAATAATACTGGAGTTCCTAAAGTTAGCTTTTCTCATACTAAACCCTACCAAGTAACAATTAATAATATTTTATTTGATACTTATGAATCTGGATTGAATGTTGTGACAACTTTTATCGATCCGTTTCGGAAAGCTGTGGAATTTGCCCAGGGAAAAGAATCTCCACCTATTTATAAATTTATTTGGGGAGATCAAATTTATCTTCGGAGTTGCTTTATTGAACGACTGAATTATAAGCTGACAATGTTTCTGAGTGATGGAACACCTGTAAGAGCTGTAATTGATAGTTTAATACTTAAAGAAACAGAGCATAATAAACCTTCAAAATCACTTGGTTATGATGGTACAAAAAATCAAGTTTCTGATACCCTTTCTCAAGTTCGTCGTGAAATTGATAGTTTAGATAACCGCAAAAAGACTAGAAATAATCGTAAGTTTCCTATAGGAATTAATCCAGATATAAATAGAATAAATAATTATTTTTAATTTTTGTTTTGTTGCAAAAAAATGAAGAATTAGTGTTAATTAAAACTTTATTTTTTGACTCCTTTTTCTATTCTGCTTAATGAATTATCAATACTTTAGCTAGCTTCGATCTGGGTAATTGCTTCGAGGGGCGAGAGGTTTTCAGAGAGAACAGCCTGAATTCCTGGTAAATATTGGTCCATCATCATCACGTTGGTATAGACCATCTGTTTGATTAAAGCAAAACTCAGTCTATCCCCTTGTACGTCAATTCCAGTTTTGTAGCGAATTTCTCCATCTGTGAAATCAAATTCAAAGTTTCCTATAATCATGTCATAGTTGGCACGGGTGATGAATTCTCCAATCGCCTGTCGTTTATTTTCTGGTTTATTAACCGAACAAACAGAATAGAAAACGAACTGTTGTTGTGGTTCCCTAACTTTGGCGTAACAGTCCCAAGTACCATTTTTTCCTTGAAAGGCCAAACGTAAAGCAGAATCACCTTGAATTTTAGTAAATGGCCAGTCATCTTCGGTAAAAAAGTTGAGAACTGTCTGAAAAATAGAAGGATTTGGAGAAGATTTTAAGGTAAGTTCTTGAAAAAAGTTAGAAATTTTTCCGACGGTTTCATCGGCAAATTCTTGCATCGCACTATCCAAACTTCCACCAAGGACATCGGTAAAAAAGCGGGTGATATTTTCAGATAATTCTTCACTGGAAATAGAATTACGATTTAAAGTCTGAGGATTGACATAAGACCAAAACGTGCGGTAGCCTATTTCTCCTGAATTTTGATGTTGTACCACAGACAAGGCCAACCAATTTTCAGTTTCTAACAAAGTGTAAGGATGGTCAGTCTCAGGGAGTGTATAGCTGTCTGGTGAGGATGCTTGCTTTTGACTGAGGTTAGAAATATAAAAAGCCGCTTCTTCGGCGTTGATCGCCTGTTGGAGAAGCAGAGGAAGTAAATCAGGTTTGAGAGTGGCTTCAATATGGATATCGAGTTGAGGTTGGAAGTGGCCATTGCTTAACATAGTCCGAACTTCAGGCTTGAGGTTGAACAGTGCTTCAGTGTCAATACGATGGTAGAGTTCAGGAGTAACCCCAAAAGTCAGGCGACACTCGATGATTTCCTCATCCTGTTGAATTAGGGTAACAGTTGCGGTCTGAAGATAAACGGGGGAGTTAGAATTAGGCCAAAGTTGGAAGTGATCGAGGGAAGCAACAGACTGAATTAGCGTACCCATGATAGTTTAGTATTGAATAACCTATGAAGATTCGCGATCGCAATAACTAAAGTATCTCAAAAATGTGGAATACTGTGAAATATTTTCATTGTTCTAGCCGTTGAAAGTCTGATTGATTAAAGTCTGGAAAAAGCTGTGGCATAATTTCTCGAAAGTTTCTTTCTTCTCTGGACATAGTTGCAGAAGGGTCAATGTCTTCAGGGCCAGCAATAGCTAGTTGCCAATACCAAAAACCACGAGATTTAAGTAACAGTTGAAGATAGCCCTCGAAATCTACACCTAATGGTCTAATTCTTCGACCCCGATAGTAATAATAGATTTCGGGATTATCTGAGCCATCTAAATAAAGTCCTGCACAAGCATTGCCAATAAAATAGTCTATGGGATGTAATGCTTTACAAGGATCATTTTCATCAAAATAAATATTATCTTTCCAATCCCTAAATACTTCCTGAATTGGCAATAAATCAATCATTCCAGCGATTAACCCTCCTTCCGGAACTTCCTTTTCCCATTCAATAGTGATACCATTTGCTTCACTATAAAAATCAATCATTGCCGAGGTAAGATTAAATTTGCTTTGCGCTTCATTTAATTCCTCTTTTGTTGCTGGAGGATTAAAATTATATAGATAAACATCAATAGCAGAGTTATTTTTAAGACTAGCTACCATTGAATGAAATTGCTATATATAACTTGTATTTTTCATAAGTTTTATTCACTATTATATTGAATTATCTTCATTTGTGAAAATTATTGGTTTCTGTGTTTCTGAATCATCCATCACATCAACCAACAACCTGATCAAATAAACCTTTATCCATACTACACCCATTACATTCGCCGGTGGCATCGAGCATATTTTCAATTTCATTATCAGGTGGATTAACATTCTTAGGTATATCTAGTTCGTTTTCATTATTAGGTATATCTAGTTCGTTTTCATT
>NZ_JBNHEQ010000220.1:66849-68129 GCF_050016015.1 Dapis hubbardiae BLCC-M172 | reverse complement strand
TATCTAGTTCGTTTTCATTATTAGGTGTATCTAGTTCGTTTTCATTATTAGGTATATCTAGTTCGTTTTCATTATTAGGTATATCTAGTTCGTTTTCATTATTAGGTGTATCTAGTTCGTTTATACATTCTTCATTTGACAATGATCTTGCTTGACCTGGAGAATTTTGAGCAGGACAACCATTATTTCCTGAACTACTAATATTCAATCTTGACTCAATCCTTCTTCCATGGATCTGAGTACCATCCCATACCTCCCTTCCATCAGTATCCAATTTATATGCATAACAAATAAAATCAGCATTAATCACGTTGTTAGTGATATCTCCCTGAGCGAGATAAACTTCTTTTTCATCAACTTCTACTATGTAATGAACCCAAGAATTTTCTGTATCAACCCATCTTTTTACATGTTTTTCTACTTGATTAAGATGCCGTGCATTTGCTGTAGCAGTGATGGGATAAAGATTTTCGTTGTATCCGTTTCCTCCAAGGTGATGATTAAGAAGATGACCTCTTATATATTTCCTGTCACCAGGTAATGATGAGTGTGTCGGTAAATAAGCAGTTAGTAATCCGAGATCCTCTGGCCCATGTCCTATTATGTGATAAGGCCCTATTCTCCCTTCCATTTTGTTTCCAACTGACTGATCTCCCTCAGGAGTCTTGATCCAACCCGGTGTATATTCCACAGGCTGGGATGGTAGACCAAAAAGTATATTTAAATCAACTATGATTTTATTTGGTGTCAAGTCAAGTCGGTCCTGAGGATTAATTTCTATGACCAAGGCAGAATCAGGCGTGAGTAGGTTTTCCCACCTAATATCCTTGAGTTGAAATTCTTCTTTAACAGCAGGAAAATGCTTTTCGACTTCTGTTGTCTTTTTAGATTTGTCAAGAATTTCTTGTAATCTGTTCTTAGCAGATTCTAAATCTTCCTCTTTCTCCTCTTCAGATCGATCATTTTCTTCCTCCTGTTCTTCCATTTCATTTTGAGAATTCTCATGATCCCCATGACCATCTGCACCACCACCACCAACACCCACAGCACCACCCACAGCACCACCACCACCAACACCCACAGCACCACCCACAGCACCACCCACAGCACCACCCACAGCACCACCGCCACCACCACCACCACCACCATCATCAGTTTCTTCGCTTTCTGGTGTTTCTTCGCTTTCTGGTGTTTCTTCGTTTTGTGTTGTTTCTTCGCTTTCTGGTGTTTCTTCGTTTTGTGTTGTTTCTTCGTTTTGTGTTGTTTCTTCGTTTTGTGTT